>NZ_JAWPMM010000001.1:4047500-4347500 GCF_033344935.1 Reichenbachiella sp.
CCTCTTTAGCCTGAGCTACCAACTTATCTTTTTCTTCTGGAATGTTGATATCACCAAGTCCCATAGACAATCCGCCTTTGTAAGCAGACTGGAATCCAAGGTGCTTGATATCATCAAGGAACTGTGCCGTTCTGGCCATTCCTGAAATTTTGAACACGTTAGAAATGATTTGCTGTAATTTCTTCTTAGACAACAACTCATCTACGAAACCAACTTCTTCAGGTACCAACTGGTTGAATATAACTCTACCAGCAACAGTTTCGATAATCTTAGTCTCCAACTCACCACTTGCAGTACGAACCTTAGTTCTTACTTTGATGAAAGCATGCTTAGACAATCTACCTTCATTGATTGCGATTTCTACTTCTTCAGCACTGTAGAAAGTCATGCCTTCTCCAGCTACTACTTCTTTATCAGTACTTCTCTTTCCTTTAGTTACATAATAAAGACCTAAAACCATATCCTGAGAAGGTACCGTAATCGGCGCTCCGTTAGCAGGGTTAAGGATGTTGTGAGAAGCCAACATCAATACTGATGCTTCCAAGATCGCTTCATGGCCTAAAGGCACGTGAACCGCCATCTGGTCACCATCAAAATCGGCGTTGAATGCTGTACAAGCTAATGGGTGTAATTGAATCGCTTTACCTTCAATCATTTTAGGCTGGAAAGCCTGAATACCCAACCTGTGAAGCGTAGGAGCTCTGTTAAGCAGTACAGGGTGTCCTTTCAATACATTCTCAAGAATGTCCCAAATCACAGGATCCTTACGATCAACGATTTTCTTCGCTGATTTTACTGTCTTAACAATTCCTCTTTCTATTAATTTTCTGATAACGAATGGTTTGAAAAGCTCGGCAGCCATTCCTTTAGGAAGACCACATTCGTGCATTTTCAATTCCGGTCCTACTACAATTACAGAACGACCAGAGTAATCCACCCTTTTACCAAGCAAGTTTTGACGGAATCTACCTTGCTTACCTTTAAGCATATCACTCAAAGATTTCAAAGCTCTGTTTCCATCAGATCTTACTGCGTTTACTTTTCTTGAGTTATCGAAAAGTGAGTCAACCGCTTCCTGAAGCATACGTTTCTCATTTCTAAGAATTACTTCTGGTGCTTTGATATCGATCAATCGCTTCAAACGATTGTTTCTGATAATCACTCTTCTATAAAGATCATTCAAATCAGAGGTAGCGAATCTACCACCGTCCAATGGCACCAATGGTCTCAATTCCGGAGGAATAACCGGCACCATTTTAATGATCATCCACTCAGGCTTGTTTTCGATTCTAGTTTTGGCATCTCTAAATGCTTCAACCACTTTCAATCTTTTCAAAGCTTCTGCTTTTCTCTGCTGAGAAGTATCAGTAGCTGCCTGGTGTCTTAGTTCGTATGATAATTCATCTAGTTTGATTCTAGACAAAGACATTTCTAATGCCTCTGCTCCCATCTTCGCGATAAATTTGTTTGGATCGTCGTCATCCAACAATTGGTTTTCTCTTGGCAATTTGTCCAAGATATCCAAGTACTCATCCTCAGTCAAGAAATCGTGACGAGCAATACCATCTTCTTCTTTCGCTCCTGGCTGGATCACCAAGTAACGCTCGTAGTAAATGATTTGATCTAATTTCTTAGTAGGAATTCCAAGGAGATATCCAATCTTGTTAGGTAGAGATTTGAAATACCAGATATGTGCAACAGGTACTACCAACTCGATGTGTCCCATGCGCTCACGTCTTACCTTCTTCTCGGTAACTTCAACACCACATCTGTCACAGATAATACCTTTATATCTGATTCTCTTATATTTCCCGCAATGACATTCCCAATCTTTTACTGGACCGAAAATACGCTCACAGAACAATCCACCCATTTCGGGCTTATACGTTCTATAATTGATAGTTTCAGGCTGTGTAACCTCACCGTGTGAGCTTTCCAGAATAGATTCGGGAGAAGCTAAACTCACTGTAACTCTCGAAAAGTTGCTGCTTAGCTTTTTGCTTTTTCTGAATGCCATAATTACAATCTTATATGTTAATGACCCGAAGGTCTTATGATCAATTAATTAGTCTAAAGTAATTTCAAGAGCCAAACCTCTCAATTCGTGAACAAGTACGTTGAACGACTCTGGAATATTTGGTTTGTTCATATTCTCGCCTTTTACGATGGCTTCATATGCTTTTGCTCTACCGATGACATCATCCGATTTGATTGTCAGGATTTCTTGAAGCACGTTGGCTGCACCAAATGCCTCCAATGCCCAAACTTCCATCTCACCAAAACGCTGTCCACCAAACTGTGCCTTACCACCCAATGGCTGCTGAGTAATCAGCGAGTAAGGTCCGATTGATCTTGCATGCATTTTATCATCTACCAAGTGACCTAGTTTCAGCATGTAAATCACACCTACAGTAACTGGCTGATCGAATCTATTACCAGACAATCCATCGTAAAGGTAAGTTCTACCATACTCAGGCAATCCAGCTTCTTTCAATTCTGAAGCTACTTGATCCATGCTAGCTCCATCGAAAATTGGTGTAGCATATTTTCTACCCAATTTCAATCCAGCCCAACCTAGAACGGTTTCGTAGATCTGACCAATGTTCATCCTTGATGGTACACCCAATGGGTTCAAACAGATATCAACAGGCGTTCCATCTTCCAAGAAAGGCATATCTTCCTCTCTTACGATTCTGGCTACTACTCCTTTGTTACCGTGACGACCCGCCATCTTATCACCTACTTTCAATTTACGCTTCTTAGCCACGTAAACTTTAGCAAGCTGAACGATGCCTGCTGGCAATTCATCCCCAACTTCCAAAGTGAATTTCTCACGCTTGAAGATACCACCGATATCGTGTCTCTTCTTGCCAAAGTTTTTGACTAATTCAAAAACCATTTTGTTCACTTTCTCATCGGCAGTCCAATTATCCAACAACAAGTCACCAATAAGGTTTACTTCGTCTTGAACATTGTAATTAGACTCGTCTCTATAAATATTCTTTTCAGGGAAAAGGTTCTCTTCAATATTCTTAGCATTGAACTTCACACCTTTCGACATGATTTCATCACCAAATTTATGTTTAACACCCTGACAAGTTTTACCTCCAAGAAGCTCAACCAATTTAGAGATCATTACACCTCTCAATTCTTTCAACTCTTGAGAGTAATTGTTTTTCAAAATCTCAACTTCTCTCTTAGTTTTTGCTCTAAGATCTTTGTCCTTCTTAGGTCTAGAGAACAATTTAGTATCGATAACCACACCTCTTAATGATGGAGAAGCTTTCAAAGAAGCATCTTTCACATCACCCGCTTTGTCTCCAAAGATGGCTCTCAATAATTTCTCTTCCGGTGTCGGATCAGTTTCTCCTTTAGGAGTAATCTTTCCTATAAGAATATCACCTTCTTTGATTTCAGCTCCGATTCTGATGATACCATTCTCATCAAGATTTTTTACTGCTTCCTCACTTACGTTTGGAATCTCAGAAGTCAATTCCTCTTCACCTCTTTTTGTATCTCTAACTTCTAATTCAAATTCATCAATGTGAATTGAAGTAAACACGTCATCTCGTACAACTTTCTCGGAAATTACGATCGCATCCTCAAAGTTGTATCCTTGCCAAGGCATGAAAGCCACTGTCAAGTTTCTACCTAGAGCCAATTCGCCATCTTCTGTAGCAAATCCTTCACAAAGTGCTTGACCTTCAGATACGATATCTCCCTTCAACACGATTGGCTTCAAGTTGATACAAGTATCTTGGTTTGTTCTTCTGAATTTGATTAGATCATAAGTAATATGCTCTTCATCAAATGAAACCAATCTTTCATCTTCAGAAACGTCATACTTCACTACAATCTTAGTTGCATCCACTTCTACTACTTCACCTTTTCCTCTAGCGAGAATCAATGAACGAGAATCTAATGCCACTCTCTTCTCCAAGCCTGTTCCTACGATTGGTGCCTGAGGCTTCAACAATGGCACCGCTTGGCGCTGCATGTTGGATCCCATCAAAGCTCTGTTCGCATCATCATGCTCCAAGAAAGGAATCATTGACGCTGCTACAGATACAATCTGGTTAGGCGCCACATCCATATATTTAAGATCTTTCGGTCCTACCACTGGGAAGTCACCTTCGAATCTTGCTTTAACTGTATCATTCACAAAGTTTCCATTGTCTTCCAATGGAGCGTTTGCCTGTGCAATGTTGTAGGTATCTTCTTCTTCAGCAGTCAGATACTTCACATTACTGGTCATATTTACCACGCCATTCTCTACTTCTCTATAAGGAGTTTCGATGAATCCCATGCTGTTTACTTTCGCATGCACACAAAGTGAAGAAATCAAACCAATGTTTGGACCTTCCGGTGTTTCAATCGTACAAAGACGACCGTAGTGTGTGTAGTGAACATCTCGAACCTCAAAACCAGCTCTTTCTCTAGAAAGACCACCTGGTCCAAGTGCCGACATTCTTCTTTTGTGAGTCACCTCTGCTAGTGGATTCGTTTGATCCATGAACTGAGATAACTGGTTCGTTCCGAAGAAAGAGTTGATCACAGAAGAAAGTGTTCTTGCATTAATCAAATCAATAGGTTTGAACTCCTCGTTGTCACGAACGTTCATTCTTTCTTTGATGGTACGAGCCATTCTTGAAAGACCTACGCCAAACTGAGCGTAAAGCTGCTCACCCACAGTTCTAACTCTTCTGTTACTCAAGTGATCGATATCATCCACCACTGCTTTTGAATTGATCAAACCGATCAAATATTTTACGATCAAGATGATATCCTCAGTAGTCAATACTCTTGAATCGTTGCTTAGGTCTAATTGAAGCTTACGGTTGATTCTATATCGACCAACTTCACCTAAGTCATATCTCTTATCACTGAAGAACAAGTTGTTGATGATGTCCCTTGCGGTCTGCTCATCAGGTGCTTCAGTGTTTCTTAATTGTCTATAGATTTGTTCTACCGCTTCTTTTTCAGAGTTTGAATTATCCTTCTGAAGCGTGTTGTAGATAATAGAGTAGTCAGTAATATTTACGTCCTTCTTGTGAAGGATGATAGATTTAGAACCTGAATCTACGATGGTTTCTATATCCTCTTCGTTGATTACTGAGTCTCTTTCTAATACGACTTCATTTCTATCGATAGATACCACTTCTCCAGTATCCTCATCCACGAAATCTTCAGTCCAAGTTCTAAGAACTCTCGCTGCTAATTTTCTACCAATAACTTTCTTCAACTCTTTAGCATTCGCTGGAATCTCTTCAGATAATCCAAACAAATCCAAGATGTCCTTATCAGATCCATATCCAATAGATCTCAAAAGTGTAGTTACTGGGAATTTTTTCTTTCGGTCAATGTACGCGTACATGACGTTGTTTACGTCAGTTGCGAATTCTATCCAAGATCCTTTGAAAGGGATAATTCTTGCAGAATATAATTTAGTACCGTTGGTGTGCTTACTTTGGGCAAAGAATACACCTGGTGATCTGTGCAGCTGAGAAACAATTACTCTCTCTGCTCCATTGATTACGAACGACCCTTTGGCAGTCATGTATGGGATATTTCCCAAGAACACTTCCTGCTCGATGGTTTCAAAATCATCATTGTCCTCATCGTTACAAGACAATTTCAATTTTGCCTTTAGAGGAACTGAATATGTTAACCCTCTATCGATACACTCATCCACGTTGTATTTTGGTGGATCTACCAAGTAATCGATAAATTCAAGTACAAAATTCTCTCTTGAGTCAGAAATAGGGAAGTTTTCTGAGAAAACTTTAAAAAGTCCTTCCTGAATTCTTTTTTCAGCGGGCGTTTCCAACTGAAAAAAATCTTCAAAAGATTGTAATTGAACCTTCAAGAAATCAGGATAATCAATCACTGATTTTATCGAAGAAAAATTAATTCTTTCGGATTTATTTTTACTAGCCAAGGCCGTACAATTTTATGTGATAATAATGTAAGTAATTGTCTCTACAAAAACACAACTTGCAGAAACAGGAAAAGACCCCGATAGATATCGGGGCCTAATTTTTTAGACGTTTTTAAAACTAAAAACAGTCAAATTTTTACTTAAGCTCTACTTCAGCTCCAGCTTCTTCAAGCTGCTTCTTAAGTCCTTCAGCTTCGTCCTTAGCAACACCTTCTTTTAATGCTTTAGGTGCACCATCAACTAGTTCTTTAGCTTCTTTCAATCCTAGTCCAGTCAATTCCTTAACCAACTTCACGATAGCCAATTTAGCTCCTCCTGGAGATTTCAAGATAACGTCGAAAGAATCTTTTTCAGCAGCTTCTTCTCCACCACCAGCAGCACCAGCAACCATTACTGGAGCAGCAGCAGCAGCAGGCTCGATGCCATGCTCTTCTTTCAAAATTTCAGCTAATTCATTTACTTCCTTTACAGTTAGTCCTACCAACTGATCAGCGAATGCTTTTAAATCTGCCATTGTATTTTAATATTTAATTTTAATAATTTGAAACCAATTTTAACGTTCTGACAACGTTTTGACCAATCCTGAAAGAGTTTGTCCTCCACTCTGTAGAGCAGATACAACGTTCTTCGCAGGAGATTGCAACAATCCAATAATCTCGCCAATAAGTTCGCTTTTCGACTTAAGTGTAGCAAGCGTATTCAAATGTTCCTCACCAATAAAGAGATCGTAATCGATGGAAGCTCCCTTTAATTTTGGTCTATCTGCACTGTCAGCTTTTTTAAATTCTTTGATGATCTTAGCAGGGACATTCGCATTTTCTGCTCCTGTAAACATTACCCCTGAAAATCCTGTTAATACTTCATCATTCAATGAAGAAAAGTCCGCATCAACAGTTTCCAAAGCTTTTCTGATAAGTGTATTTTTCACCACTTTGTACTCTACACCGTTATCAAAACATTTCTGTCTGAAATCATTTACTTCTGCTACAGTTAAACCTGAAGCGTCAGTAAAATAGAAATTACTAGTTTCCTTGAATTTCTCAGAAAGTTCTTTAATAACGACTGCTTTTTCTGCTTTAGTCATTTTGTTCTTTATTTAGAATCCTGCCGCAAGCGACATTGATTATAAAAGCTTTTAAATTCCAGCTGTAGCTTTATCAATTGTAACACCTGAGCTCATTGTACTTGAAAGACTAATGTTTTTCATGTAAGTACCTTTTGCACTAGCAGGTTTCAATTTGTTTACTACATTGATCAACTCCATTGCGTTGTCTTTGATTTGCTCAGCAGTGAAAGAAGCTTTTCCTACGCTTGCGTGAATAATACCAAATTTGTCAACTTTAAAATCAATCTTACCAGATTTCACTTCTTGTACCGCTTTTGCTACATCTAATGTCACCGTACCAGACTTAGGGTTTGGCATCAATCCTCTTGGACCTAATACTCTACCTATTCTACCTACTTTAGCCATTACTGTTGGCATTGTTACGATTACGTCGATATCAGTCCAACCTTTCTCGATTTTCGCGATATAGTCGTCCAATCCTACGTGATCAGCTCCAGCATCTTTAGCTTCTTGCTCTTTATCTGGAGTACATAGTACAAGAACTCTTACTTCTTTACCAGTTCCATGTGGAAGTGTCGCCACTCCTCTTACCATCTGGTCTGCCTTTCTTGGATCAACTCCTAGCCTAATATCAACGTCTACTGAGGCGTCGAATTTAGTTGTAGTGATGTCCTTTACTATCTGCGATGCTTCGTCGATGCTATAAGCTTTCGTCTTGTCATACCTCTCAGCAGCTAGTTTTTGACTTTTCGTTAATTTCGCCATGTTAATTTTTTAATTAATTAGGCCCAAGGGGCTTTACCACTTACTCTAATACCCATGCTTCGAGCTGTACCAGCTACCTGCTTCATTGCTGACTCTATCGTAAATGCATTCAAATCAGGCATTTTAGTTTCAGCAATTTCTTTCACTTGATCCCAAGTTACGCTACCCACCTTGTCGCGATTAGGCTCCGAAGAAGCCTTTTTCAGTTTTGCTGCATTGAGCAACAACACTGGCGCAGGAGGAGTTTTAATAACAAAATCAAACGACTTATCGGTATATATTGTAACAAGCACAGGTAATACCTGTCCCGCTTTTTCCTGGGTTCTGGCATTAAATTGCTTACAGAAGTCCATAATGTTAAGACCTTTACTACCTAGTGCAGGTCCTACAGGAGGAGAAGGATTGGCTGCGCCACCCTTTATCTGTAATTTTAAGTAACCACTAATTTCCTTAGCCATTTTTACTCTGTTTTTTCTACTTGTATATAATTAAGTTCTACAGGTGTGTTTCGTCCAAAGATTTTCACCATTACATTCAGCTTCTTCCTTTCTTCGAATACCTCTTCTACATTACCTGTAAATCCACTGAACGGACCATCCATTACCTTCACAGTTTCTCCTACTATAAAAGGAGTATCCAATTTCTCTTCGAATTCGTCTACTTCTTCTACTTTACCCAAAATTCGGTTAACCTCATTTTGTCTCAAAGGAACTGGAGTCTTGGCAGGACCGCCATCGTCGGCACCTAAAAAGCCAATTACACCCGGTATCTTAGTGATTGTATGTTGTACTTCGCCGTAGTTGAGGTCTGCAGAAATAAGGATATAGCCTGGGAAGAAATTTCTTTCTCTTACACGCTTTTTCCCATTTCTCATTTCATATACCTTTTCAGCAGGTATCATGACTTGAGGAATGTATTCTTCAAGACCCATTCTTGTGATTTCAGTTTCCAAGTAGGTTTTCACCTTTTTCTCTTGTCCACTAACCGCACGTACTACGTACCACTTAAATTCACTCATAATAGCGGGACTATTTGACTATTTATAGATTATAAAACCACTTTAATAGATTATCGAAACCGAAATCTATTATTCCAATGAAAATCGCGAAGATCAGGGAAGCGACCAATACCAAAATTGAACTACTCTGAAGCTCACTGTATTTAGACCATGTAACTTTATGGACCATTTCGTCATAAGACTCTTTAAAAAAGTTGATCAAATTTGCCATTACTCAAATCTTAGCTTTAAACATTTTGCACGGGTGGAGAGACTCGAACTCCCAGCCGCTGGTTTTGGAGACCAGTGCTCTACCAATTGAGCTACACCCGTAAAACCTTCAGCCCAAAAGGACTGCAAAATTAGAATTATTTTTGATTATAAACAAATGCGCTTCATTAAAAAATGAAACGCATTTGATAATCTTGTTATATCTGTATTAGACCTTAGTCTAAGATTTCAGTTACCTGACCAGATCCAACTGTTCTACCACCTTCTCTGATCGCAAATCTTAGTCCTTTTTCAAGAGCTACTTTGTTGATCAAAGTTACTTCGATAGTTACGTTATCACCAGGCATTACCATCTCTACTCCTTCAGGAAGCATGATTTCGCCAGTAACGTCAGTTGTTCTTAGGTAGAACTGAGGTCTGTACTTGTTAAAGAATGGAGTGTGACGTCCACCTTCCTCTTTAGACAATACATAAACTTCAGCTTTGAAGTGCTGGTGAGGATTAACCGAACCAGGCTTACAAATGATCATACCTCTTTTGATATCAGATTTCTCGATACCTCTAAGCAATAGACCAACGTTGTCACCAGCTTCACCTCTATCCAATATTTTTCTAAACATCTCAACACCAGTGATTGTAGACTTCATGTCTTCAGCACCCATACCAATAATGTCAACAGCGTCACCTGTGTTAGTAACACCTCTCTCGATTCTACCAGTAGCAACAGTACCTCTACCAGTAATAGAGAATACATCCTCTACAGGCATCAAGAAATCTTTATCTACAGCTCTTTCTGGAAGTGGAATGTAGTTATCTACAGCATCCATCAACTCTTCGATCTTAGCAACCCACTCAGGCTCACCGTTCAATCCACCAAGTGCAGAACCAGCGATTACTGGAATATCGTCTCCTGGGAAGTCGTACTCAGAAAGCAATTCTCTTACTTCCATTTCAACTAGCTCAAGTAGCTCAGCATCATCCACCAAATCTACTTTGTTCATAAATACAACCAAAGCAGGAACACCTACCTGACGAGAAAGCAAGATGTGCTCTCTAGTTTGCGGCATCGGTCCATCAGTAGCAGCAACCACGATGATAGCACCGTCCATTTGAGCAGCACCAGTAATCATGTTTTTCACATAATCGGCGTGACCAGGACAATCCACGTGAGCGTAGTGTCTGTTTTCTGTTTGGTATTCGATGTGAGAAGTATTAATAGTAATACCTCTTTCCTTTTCTTCTGGAGCGTTGTCGATAGAAGAGAAGTCTTTTTGCTCTGCCAGACCCTTGTTCGCAAGAACTGAAGAGATCGCAGCAGTCAAAGTTGTCTTTCCGTGATCCACGTGACCAATTGTACCAATATTCACGTGAGGTTTCGAACGGTCAAAGGTTTCTTTAGCCATGTCTGAAAATTCCTATTTTAGTTAAATATTAAATTAAATATAAAAAAAGGCTACACATAAATATATAGCACAATCACTCAAACCAATATTCGCCTTTTTTGAACAAAAAAGACTTTCAGAGCTATGAGCCAATGACGGGATTTGAACCCGTGACCTCTTCCTTACCAAGGAAGCACTCTACCCCTGAGCTACATCGGCTTGAAAAATTAAGAGCGGGAGACGAGGCTCGAACCCGCGACCTACAGCTTGGAAGGCTGTCGCTCTACCAACTGAGCTACTCCCGCTTAATTATTTCACTGATTTAGCTGGTAACTAAATCAGGCCAATGTGGGGGGAGCAGGATTCGAACCTGCGAAGACATAAGTCAACGGAGTTACAGTCCGTCCCAGTTGGCCGCTTTGGTATCCCCCCGTGTTCAATAAAATTGAGAACAATCCCTATCAAAATTGGAGAGTATTTCTCTCCCGTTTTTCTTAAGGAAGTGCAAAATTATATGCTTTTGATTCTTATTCAAATTTTTGCAAACTTATTTTCAGCAATATTTACTTTTTTTGATCCGCACCCTTTTAAGGCCGTTTAAACCCCATTTTCAGTCAAAAATCAAACTTTAATTTTATTACTTCACGAGATCATTAGATTTGTGAATATTATAAACAATAGATACCTATGAAGAAAAAGATAATGAATCCACTCTTACTCCTATTGAGCTGCTGTCTAATTTTATTCAGCTGTGAAAGCAATCAGGAATCCTTAAATGAAACTAACGATGAAATGAATGTCTCAGACACACATACATTTGCTAAGCCTCAAGAAGCGGTTGTTACTCATTTAAACTGGGACGCCCAAGTCAATTTTGAGCTGAAAAAAATTCAGGCGACGGCTACGCTAACCATCAAGACTTCGCAGGAAGCCACCCATTTGATATTGGATACGAAAGACTTGACCATTAATTCCGTAATGAATGGCAATAATGAATCTCTCAATTTTGTACTAGGTGAAAATCAACCTCATTTAGGAGCTCCACTATCTATTGATATTACGTCTAAGACCAAAAATGTAGTAATCACCTACGAGACTTCTGAAAAAGCAGAGGCCCTTCAATGGCTAGAGCCCAGTCAAACTACAGACAAGGCCTACCCTTTCTTGTTTACACAATCTCAAGCCATTTTGGCTCGATCGTGGATTCCAATTCAGGATTCTCCAGGCATTCGTTTTACTTATAATGCGCAGGTAAAAGTTCCTTCAGAATTGATGGCATTAATGAGTGCTTCTAATCCTACAGAGAAAAATGAAAGCGGAGTATACAACTTTGAAATGAAGCAAGCGATTCCTGCTTATCTCATGGCACTTTCAGTTGGTGACATTGAATTCAGTTCGCTTGGCGCAAGAAGTGGTGTGTATGCGGAACCTTCAGTATTGGAAAAATCAGCAGCTGAATTCGAAGATCTGGAAAAAATGATCAGCGCAGCTGAAGACTTGTACGGTCCTTACCGATGGGATCGATATGATATCATTGTATTACCTTCTAGTTTTCCTTTCGGAGGAATGGAAAATCCGAGATTGACATTCGCAACACCAACTATATTAGCTGGTGACAAGTCTTTAACTTCTTTGGTTGCTCATGAATTGGCTCACTCCTGGTCTGGCAACTTGGTGACCAATGCCAACTGGAATGACTTCTGGTTGAATGAAGGATTTACGGTATACTTCGAATACAGAATTATGGAAGCTGTTTATGGAAGAGATTATTCTGAAATGCTAGCGCTACTTTCTCTTCAAGACCTGAAAGCTGAGATAGAAGAAATGAAAGCGGATGGCAATTTCAAGGATACCAGTCTTAAACTAGATTTAACTGGAAGAAACCCTGACGATGGACTAACAGCTATTGCCTACGATAAAGGTTATTTCTTCCTGAGGCTCATGGAAGAAACTGTGGGTAGAGAAAAATGGGATGCTTTCCTAAAAGATTACTTCACCAACAACTCTTTCAAAACCATGACCACTAGAGAGTTCATTGATATTCTTCAAACGCAATTGTTTGATGCCTATCAAATGGACATCGAACCAGTTTTTTATGAAGCATGGATTTATACGCCAGGATTACCTGACAATTGTCCTGTGCCCGTTTCAGATAAATTTGAAAATGTGGACAAGGCACTAGCCACTTGGGCAGCCAATCAAAGCAAAGAAGAATTACAAACATCTTTTAATAGCGATAACTGGACCACACACGAATGGTTAAGATTTGTGAGGGGCTTACCAGAATCATTGTCTACAGAGCAAATGGCCAAACTTGATGAAGCCTTTGGATTTACTAATACTGGCAACAGCGAGATTTTTGATGTATGGGGTATTCTTGTAATTGCAAACAAATACGAACCAGCTTATCCGCAACTTGAATCATTTCTTGTAAACACAGGTAGGAGAAAATTCTTAATGCCGTTGTATAAAGAGTTTGTGAAAACGCCAGAAGGCACTGAAATGGCAAAAGCTATTTACGCCAAAGCAAGACCAAACTATCATTTTGTGGCAAGTAGCTCGATTGATGCCTTGCTTGGGATGTAAGATTGGACCACCCTTCCAGATTGAGGAAGTCTGGAAGGGTGATGTATCTCACAAAAAAAGTCAGATTTTACATACCAGGGGATTCTTTCAACAAGGCTTCTTTCCATTTTATATCGTTATAATTATATCTATTTTTACATAGCTTCGTTAATAATTGACTACCGCTAAATGGCTATTGATATGAGCTTACAATACATCACAGACGATAAAGGGCAGACTACAGGGGTTTATATTCCGATTCAGGAGTGGGACAACTTAAAGGCTAAATACGAAGGCATTGAGGAAGATGCCTATATCGTGCCTGAGTGGCAGAAGGAGATCGTTCGTGAACGCATCAAAAATACCAAGCCCGAAGAGTATCTTTCCTGGGAAGATGTCGAAAAACAACTCAAGCTCGATTAATGGCTCGCAATTTCAAAGTCCAGTACAACCCTCAGATTTATCTGGACATCCAAAAATTCGTAGATCACTACCGCAAAGAGACTGGCAACAATCAGTTGGGCACTCGCTTCATAAAGACGGTAAAAACCACCCTCAAAAAACTCAACAAATCTGCTTTACACTATCAGGTCAGATACGATGATATTCGGTTTCTACCCATCCCTGTTTTCTCTGTCATGGTGCACTATCGTGTAGATGAAGAAAATAATACTGTTTCTGTAGAGGCTATCTTTCATACTAAAGACGATCCTGAGAAGTGGACTGGCAGGTGATTAAAAAAACTAGGGTTTGTTGGGTGAGAAATTGCAAATTACGTGAACCCTGCACGGCCAAAATCGCTATGAAAGCAAATACTGAAATCAAACCTAAAGAAATTATCACAATGTAGGCTATTACCTTCTTTTTTGTATTGACCCCATCTCCCATTTGAACTATTGGATTTTCATACTCTCCAACAATGTATTTGTGATATAATGAGCTTTTAATTAAAAAATATAAAGGAAACAGAGACAATAGAGCAATCCCAGAATTACCCACCTTCCCAAAGAAATATATTGAACCGTAAAAAACAGCAGATAAAATAAAAGTTAGGAATATAGATAAAACCCACACAGCTCGTTCTAATCGTCTATCAGCCTTTTTGTTAATAATAGAAACACAACAAGTCAATAGGTATAGCAACATCGATTTTAACCTCATATCCCCTTATACAATTCCAACAACCTTTCATCTTTTTCATTGGCACGAACATCTTTGATAATAGCATCAACGCCTTCTATGTCCGACATCAACACCAAAGCCTGAAAGGCTGAAAACCTAGCCATATAATTGGAGTTGTTTCTGGCCACGTCTTCGAATTGAGGGATGGCGGCTTTCCTATATTGGTCCGGAGCCTCTAAGAGTTTTTCCGCGTAAGCCTGAATAAAGAAGAATAGTGTATTTCCGTCCAATCCATTCATTCGGTTCTGAAACCAGTCGAAGGAATCTTTGTGCTCTTGAAAGAGATAATATTCAGCAAGCATGATCACGATATTCAGGTTAGTTACCTCTTGTTGGCTAACTAAAAATTCAGCGGGTAACTTTTCTTCATTTTTGGTGAATTGGGCAATAGTGGATGCTGCCACCAGATATGAGGAGTCATTTAAGGCTTTATTGAATTCTGCTCTGTATTTTTCAAATCCGCTTTCTCCGATATAAGCGAGTGCATACGCTCTAACCTGTGAACTGGGATCGTTTAACATTTTCACAACATCGTTTTCATATTTTTTCAATTTCACTTCTTCGTCCATCAAATATTCCAAAGCATACTGTCTAACCATATAATAAGGATCTTCAAAAGCCTTTCTCAAAATTTGGTCAACGAGTTTTTTATCTTCGAAGGAATATAAACTATCCAGTGTTTCGATTCTACTATATAAACTACCGTCCTTCACAAACTGTGTAAAATATTCCTCTTCGGTTTTAGGGTGGTTGATAACACCGAGAAGTTGACGCTCGCTATCGAAAATGACAACATCCGGCTTTTCTTCCATCGGAAACTGATAGGTCTCAAAGGCTTCATTGATCACTATCGGGAAGCTAGCCAATTCGTCTCCTTTCCATATGTCCACGAATACTGGCAATTGGAATATGGGCATTTCGTCCTGATTTTGGGTTTGTTCCACAGTCAGAGTCAAAGTATCATTTTCATATGCATGTCTAACCTCAAGTTCAGGATGCCCGGCAAAGAAAAACCATTGGTCAAAAAACCAATTCAAATCCTCTCCTGTAACTTCTTCGAAAGCCATTCTCAACTGTGCTGCTTCCACGGAATTGAAGGCATTGGCATGCAAATAATTTTTCAAACCTAGAAAAAAAGCGTCATCTCCTATATAACTCCTCAACATATGCAAGACAGCTGCTCCCTTATTGTAAGTATGAGCATCAAACAAATCTTCCTGATCTTCATAATAGTAGCGAATCAAATTTTTAGGTTCTTCTGCCGCTTCTATCAAATAGGCCTCTTGTTCTACTAAAAAAGTATAGTCCGCTTCATCCTGACCATATTTGTATTGATTCCACAAGTATTCAGAATAACTCGCAAACCCTTCATTCAAGGTTAGATTCGACCAAGATTCGCAGGTCACTAGGTCTCCAAACCACTGGTGCATCAGCTCATGAGCAATGATGCCATCCCAATTGTCGTCAACTAAATATCGACGATCTACATTTAGGTCTTCATAAAATAAAGAAGCGGTAGTATTTTCCATAGCGCCTGACACATAATCACGAACTACAATCTGATCGTACTTTTTCCATGGATATGGATAACCCAATATATCAGAAAAGAAGGTCATCATTTCAGGCGTATGGCCAAATATATCCTTGGCATACTGACCATAATCTTCTTCCAGCCAATAAGCCAATGGTACATCATTCCATTCGTCTCTAGTAACACTGAACTCACCAATGGTCATCATAAATAAATAAGGAGGATGTGGTTGGTCCATCTCCCAAACATCTGTTCTTTTCCCGTTGGGCTCTTTAATTTGCTCTGTCAGCAAGCCATTAGACAAGGTCTTGAACTTGTCCTGCACGGTAATTCTCATTTTCTGCGTACAACGCTCATTAGGAATATCTATGGTAGGAAACCATCCAGAACTAGCTTCAGTTTCTCCCTGGGTCCAGATTTGTTGAGGTTTGTCAGGATCAGATCCATCTGCATTGATAAAATATAAACCTCGATTTTCTTCAATGGCTTCACTTCCACCCGCTTCTCGCTCGTAAGGTTTTGCTGTGTAATCAATGATCACTTGAATTGTGTCTTTACGAGTATGCGTCTTACTCAAAGGAATCAACATTTCCCAGCCATCATATTCAAATTCATTGGCCTTACCATTCACAGACACCGAATGGATATCCATTCCTTTGGCATCCAATACCAATGACTCTTGCTCATAAAATAATGGGGATAAATCCAAAGTAGCTGTTCCATTAAGATATCGCTTTTCCCAGTCGAAGGATACTGCCAAATCCGTATGAAGCAAATCCCATATTCTGGAAGCAGAGCCTTTGTATGTTAAGAGTTCTGACTCCATCAAATCTCCGGAAATCGTTTCTCCTTCACTATTCGATTGCGTAACTCCTTTATTCTGGACAAAAAATAAAATTCCAAAAATCAATGAAAGACATTTTGTATACTTCATACTACGTGAATTAAGTGTTCTGTTTTCAGCGCCCCAAGTTAACCTTTATTAACCTTTTGGTTTGACCAAATATGACTATTTTCGCCAGTTAAATTTCCATTTTTTATGAGCGATTACAATAAGTTAAACAATATAACCGGTTGGATTATTTTCATTCTAGCCACTACAGTATATGCCCTTACTGTAGAGCCCACTGCTAGTTTTTGGGATTGTGGTGAATTTATAGCTGTATCATACAAGCTTGAAGTTCCTCACCCACCAGGCGCACCATTCTTTTTATTACTAGGGAGATTGTTCTCTTTCCTTGCCATGGGTGACGTAACCCAAGTGGCTTATTGGATCAATATGTTGAGTGTATTGAGTAGTGGATTTACAGTACTGTTCCTGTTTTGGTCAATCACTCATTTAGCAAAAAAACTAGTCACTCCAGACACCAGTTATACCAACTTTGTCATCATAGGCAGCGGATTAATAGGCGCTTTGTCTTATACCTTCTCTGATTCGTTTTGGTTTTCCGCAGTAGAAGCTGAGGTTTATGGCATGTCTTCATTTTTCACTGCTTTTGTTGTTTGGGCAATGCTCAAATGGGAAAACATCAAAGACCCATCAGATGAAAACAGATGGATGATTCTAATTGCCTACATGGTAGGGCTTTCTATTGGGGTTCACTTGTTGAACTTGGTGACTGTACCAGCATTAGGTTTAATTTATTATTTCAAGAAAAGAGAAAAATTAAGCACGAAAGGTATTATCACTACGCTTTTGGCCAGTGGTGCAATTGTTCTAATAATTATGGAAGGTGTCATACCAGGACTACCAAGCTTTGCAGGCAAGATGGAAATCTTCTTTGTCAACAACTTAGGCCTACCTTTCAACTCAGGAATAATTTTCTTCATAGCCTTATTTTTAGGTGGTTTGGTGTATGGAATCTATTATTCCATAAAATCCAGCAATGCTACTTTGAATACGATCCTTGTAAGTTTTGCCTTTATCATAATCGGATACTCTTCTTATTCCATAGTGTTGATTAGATCTAATTATAATCCTCCGATCGATGAAAACAATCCGGAAGATGTATTGAGTTATGTTTCTTATCTGAAAAGAGAGCAATATGGTAGTAGACCATTGCTTCACGGTCAGGTATTTACTGCAGATATTGTAGATCAGAAAAAAGGCGCTGCAGTTTACACTAAAGGAGAGGACAAATACGAAATCACTGATCACAAATTAGAATACATCTATGACCCAGAGCATACGACCATCTTACCTAGAGCGTACAGCAATCAACCTGGGCACGTTCAACGTTATCGTGAAATCTTAGGGTTGAAAAATGGTGAGAAGCCAAGTTTCGGAGATAACCTGGCTTACATGTTCAAACACCAGTTGGGCACGATGTACTTCCGTTACTTCATGTGGAATTTTGCCGGAAGAGCTTCCGACATTCAGGGAGCGGACTGGGTAGGCCTCAATGATGCATTTGAAAAAGTACCTCCAATGCTCGAAGAAAATAAAGGAAGAAACATCTTCTTCATGATTCCTTTGATCCTAGGTATCATCGGCTTGACATTCCAATATTATAAAGACCCGAGAAACTTTGCCTTTGTTGGTCTGTTGTTCTTCTTAACTGGAGCAGCGATTGTATTGTATTTGAACTCCCCTCCTACAGAGCCGAGAGAAAGAGATTACATCTATGCGGGCAGTTATTATGCCTATGCTTTTTGGATTGGCATAGGGTTTATCGCCATATTTAATGGCCTAATGGCAGTGATCAAAAAAGGAATACCAGCTGCAGCTATTGCACTTGTCATTTGTTTATCAGCTCCAATCATTATGGCTTCTGAAGGCTGGGATGATCATGATCGATCAAACAGATACTTCTCCGTAGATTCAGCGAAAAACTTCCTGGCTTCTTGTGAGCCAAATGCCATCATTTTCACAGGAGGAGACAATGATACTTTCCCATTATGGTATGTGCAGGAAGTAGAAGGATTCAGAACTGACGTAAGAGTAATTGTATTGAGCTACTTCAACACGGATTGGTACATCGCTCAAATGATGCGCGATGCTTATGAATCAAAACCACTTCCGTTTGGATTGACACTTGACAATTATAAACAAGGTGGTTTGAATGACTACTTGCCATTAGTCGAAAGGCAAAACATAAAAGGTGGTACGATGAACGCAGCTCAGTTTATCAAGTTGATCAAAGAAGAACACCCAGCGTTGGCAGTACCGACTTCTATCAGCAGCTATAACTCCGTGCCTGCCAAAAACTTCTACTTACCGATAGATTCGGCTAAAGTGATGGAAATGGGAATTATCCCAGAACAATTTGCTTCAAGACTTTCTGATCGCATGACCTGGAGCATGAAAGGCAGAGGGTTAGAGAAGAAGGATTTGGCGATTTTGGATTTGATTGTGAACAACAATTGGGAAAGGCCAATTTATTTCAACAATACATCCGCCTCAAGTGTAAACTTCAATTTGAAGGACTACATGGTTCAGGAAGGGAATGCCTTCAGGTTATTGCCAATAAAAAGTCAAACCTCTGGTGAAATGTTTGTGAATACGGATATCATGTTTGACAATATGATCAACAACTTTCATTGGAGAGAGTTGGACAACCCTACAGTTTATTATTCCGAAGACTACAGAAATTTCGTTTTGAATCACAGAGCTAGTTTCAATACCTTAATTGAAAATTTACTAGCTGAAGGAAAAACTGAAAAAGCACGAGAGGCTCTAATGAAATGCCTGGAGTTCATGCCAGATGATGTAATCAGATATGACCACTTTAGCGTGCAACAAGTAGGTTACTTGATTCTTGTTGGTGAAGAAGAAAAAGCGATAGAAATGGCTGAATTGATTTCACAAAGATCTGATGAGATGCTGACCTACTTATATACTACAGGCAATCTGGACAGATTTGAATTACAAAAGAATCTGATCTCACTCAGCGAATTGGCTAGAACATTCAGAGGGACTGAAAACCTCGAGCTTGCTAGTAAGTATGAGGAACTATTCAGAAAACACTACGAACTGGTTCAATAGAATTGATACCCATAAAACATGACCCGTCCTAAAATAGGTTGACGGTTTTTAAAAAGATTTAAGTAAAACCTGTGGATTGATATTCACAGGTTTTTTCATGTATAAAGTTAGGTGTTTTATAGTTGAGACTTAGATGAGGTCTTTGATTGTTGTAGGTATCTATTGACTCTTTGATCAGTATTTTCAATTCTTGGCCAGTATTGCATTTATGAATGAGGAACTCCCCCTTTAGGATACCATTAACTCTTTCTGCTAGTGCATTTTGATAGCAGTCATACCCATCGGTCATAGATGGGGTGATTTGATGATTACTAAGCTCAGACTGATAAAGAGTGGAGCAATATTGTAATCCTCTATCGGAATGATGAATAAGCGTTTGGGTTGTTTTTCTGTTTTTGACAGCAACTTTCAGTGCTTTGACCACGTGTTCAGCACTCATGTCATCACTGAGGTGATAGCCCATAATCTTTCTACTATATGCATCTGTGACCAAAGAGAGGTAATGGGTTCGCTCCCTACTTTTGATGTAAGTAATATCACTGACAAAAACTTCTTCAGGGCGAATAGCTTTCCGATCCTTCAATAGGTTGGGGTATTTTCTCAACCAATGCTTACTGTTGGTAGTTTTTGTATAATTCTTCTTTGGCTTGATGAGCAGGTGTTCGGCTCTTAAATAGTTGAACAAAGCATCTCTACCCACTTTTATGTTTTGCCGGTCAAATTCACCTTTCAATGAATGGTACAGCTTCCGCGTGCCCAGTCGGGGCATTTGCATCCTTACCTTTTGGACAAGGGGTTTGATCCTGGAGAGTTCTTCTGCTCTTTGCTTAGATCTCTGTATTGATTGATAAACCGCCTGTCTACTAATCCCAAACAGTCGACAGCTACGTGAGAGACTCACGTGCTTTTCTTCTCGGATGCGCCAGATTGTTTGGGTAATCCCTTTTTTCTGATTGAAGTTCCGTGTTCTTTGTCTGAGATGTCAATCATCATATTAAGAATCTCATTCTTCAATCGCTCATCAGATAATTCACGTTCTAATCGCTTGATCTTCTGTGCTGGTGTCTCTTTTGATTTAGGTGAGGCCATAAAGTGTTGCTTCGGGTGACTCCAGTCTAATTTACCATATCTGCGTAACCAAACCAAAACTGTACTCCTTCCTTGTATACCATAAGTTTTTTGGGCTTGCTTGTAGGTCATTTCGCCTTTTTCCACTTCAGATACAACCGCCAGTTTAAAGCCCATGTTGTAGTCGCGCTGGGTGCGCTTTTTCCCTCCTAAAGAACTGCGCTTCTCGTCTTTCATAAATAAGTCGTTTTTGTGTCAACTTATTTCAGGACGAGACAACAAAAAAAGAAAGGCCTCGAAAATTCGAGGCCTTTCTTTTTTTCGCTCCTTGCTTCTTTTATTACTTCTTTAAAAATTTATAGGCTTCTTTAAATTGAGAGAAATCATCTTTAACCACCACAAAATAATAACCGGGATTAAAGTTTTTGATATTGATGCGATATTTATCACTACCAACATTTTCCGCATCCACCTTCACTGTATTTCCAATGATGCTATGCAATTCAAAAGAGGTTTCCCTCAAAGTTGAATTTCTAATATTAACAACAATGTAATCAATAGAAGGATTTGGGTAAACTTCGATTTGATTGGAAAAGTCTAGCGATTCATTATCGAATATGATTGACTCTGCAGTATAAGTCGTCGTGCTGGTACTATCTTGAGCCCATGCTGTGGTCGCTGCTAGCAACAAGACCACTGATCCGATAACTTTTAATAATTGCATATAGTTCTACTCCCAATTTCACTGCTCTACAAAATACGCGGATTGCGGATTTATAGTTTCTATGAATATAATTATTTTTTTGTTAAGTCTTACAGAAGAATGAGACTTTTCGATAAGCGGCTAGCAAATTCTCGACGAATTTGTCAAAATACGACGTCCTTATTTATTTCCATAACTACCTTCCACTAACTTTTCGGAATGCTTCGGGTAGGAAGTCTATTAAGTCTGAGGCTATTAATGTCTCCTCCGTATATTTCCTGACATACAAATCACCTGACAACCCATGCAAATGAGCACCAAGTACTGCACTCTCGTATCCTGAATACCCCTGACCTAACAATGCAGTAATAATTCCTGTTAATACGTCTCCGCTTCCACCAGTAGCCATGCCTGGATTTCCGGTAGAATTGAAAATCACCGTCCCATCTGAATTGCAAATACTTGAATTGGCACCTTTGAGTAAAACAATCAAATCATGTTCAGCACAGAACCTAATTTGCTTATCGAGTCGTTCATAATCATCATTCCAATCTCCTACCAACCTTCTAAATTCTCCTGGGTGTGGCGTAAGAACTGATCCTTTTGGAATTTTCTCTATCCATTCTTTGTTCTCCGAAAGAATATTCAAAGCATCAGCATCAATCACCATCGGCCGATCAAACTGATCAAGGATTTGGTTTATGGCCAAAGCAGTCATTCTATCAATACCGATGCCCGGCCCCACACCTATAACATCGAATTCTGAAATGGAATTCATTTTGGAAATCAAATGATCCTGCTCATCCACTATGACCATAGCTTCAGGCACGCTATTTTGTAATACATTTATGCCACAACCTGGCACATGAACGGTAAGCAAACCTGCTCCCGATCGAAGACATGCCTTACTGGCCAAAACGGCCGCACCCATTTTTCCTAATCCACCAGCTACTAATAAGTTTTTTCCGGCGGTTCCTTTATGTGAAAACTTACCTCTGGATCGAATAAATGATTTGATAAAATCTTCTGTAGAATAATAAAAACTTGAAGAAAGTGACTGTATATATTCCTCTACTAGTCCAATACTTTTAATCACGAGTTGCCCACTTTGCTTCTCATTATCTGGAAGCAATAGGGATAGTTTGGGAACTTGAAAGCTGACCGTATGTGTAGCTAACATAATTGCTCCTTCTTCAAACCTTTCATTACAACCCAAACCTGAAGCTATATCTACTGCCACACGAAAGGCACAGGGTTGTTCATTGAGGTGGTTAATAAGATCTGCAATTAATCCTACAACTGGACGACTCAAACCTGAACCAAATATGGCATCTATGATTATAGTTCCAGTAGTTAACTCGGGAAAATTACCTTCTTCTATGACTGTTTGTGGGATATCATAGTTTTGAATGTAATCATAGTTGATTTTAAAATCCCTTGAGCCAGAATCCGGATCACCCACGCAAAAAAGAGACACCATATACCCTGCTTCATTGAGCAGTCTGCAAATTACTAGGCCATCTCCACCGTTATTGCCTGTTCCACAAAATATCACAACTGGAGAATCGGCACTAAACTGAGCGGTAAACCATTTTACAAACTCCTCTGAAGCTCGCTCCATTAAGTCTATCGAATGAATAGGTTCATTCTTGATCGTAAATTGATCAGCTTGGCGGATTTGCTCCGCGTCGAGCACTTTGAGGCATAAATTGAGATCCATATCCAAAAATCATTAGTGATTAAATTTAATGATTTTTAAATAGGATTTGAGATTATCTATCCACTTCTCCCATCACGAAGTCTAACGATCCTACAATTGCTATCAAATCACCCACCATGTAGCCTTTAGATATGGCTGGAAGAATAGATAGATTAGAAAAACTACATCCCCGAGCCTTGCACCTGACGGCAACATCAGACCTCCCATCAGTTCTGAAAAAGAAACCTAACTCCCCTTTTGGGTTTTCAGCACGCACATACAAGTCCTGCGCTTTCGGTCTGATCTTCTTAGGTACCACTTCTCTAGGGTCAAAATCTCTGGTTCGCTTAAGATCTCCAGTAAGTTGCGTTAAGCACTGCTCAATGATTTTTACAGACTGTTTCACTTCTTCCACTCGCACCCAAGTGCGATCCCAGCAGTCTCCTGTTTGGCCCATTTGGCCTGCGCCAATGGGAACATCAAAATCCAACTCTGGATACACGGAATAACCATCTACCTTTCGGTAATCTAGCCTCAAGCCAGACCCTCTAAGGATTGGACCGGTCACACCGTAGTCGATGGCCAGATTCCTTGGGATCACTCCGATGTTGGCCGTACGCTCAATGAATATTTTGTTGTTCATCAACACTTCGTCCAGTTCAACCAATTTTGGTTTGAGGTAATTGATAAACTCTAGACATTTCTCTTCGAAGCCTACTGGCAAATCGTAAAACAGTCCGCCAATCCAGATGTAGTTGTAAAGCATGCGGGCACCACTTACCCATTCGAGTAATCGAAGGATGTGCTCACGATCACGCATCACCCAAAGGAAGGGAGTAAATGCGCCAATATCCAATCCATAAGTACCAATCGCCACGAAATGCGAGGCTATTCGATTCAACTCAGCCACAAGCACACGGATGTATTCTACACGCTTCGGAATTTTATCTTCGATGCCTAACATCCGTTCTACGCCCATCGCATAGGCATGTTCGGAGTTCATAGCGCCGACATAGTCCATGCGATCTACGAAAGGAATCACACCATTCATGGCGACTTGCTCGGCATGCTTCTCGAAGCAGCGATGCAAATAACCCAAATGAGGCACTACATCCACTACGATCTCGCCGTCTGTAACTACTTCTAAGCGAAGTACGCCATGCGTAGACGGGTGTTGTGGTCCGATATTGATGACCATTTCCTCACGTGTGAGTTTGGACTCATCATACACATTGGGTGCGGACTCATTGAGATTTTCTGGACGGTATTTGTATTCTATAGCTTGGCTCATGCTGGATCTCCCTCCTCTCTGATGGTTTTCATTCCACGATAAGTGGCTGGTTCTTCATAATCTTTTCGCATGGGATATCCTTCCCAATCGGCCGGCATTAATATTCTTCTCAAATCTGGATGGTTGTTGAAAGTGATTCCAAATAGGTCATACGCCTCACGTTCGTGCCAATCGGCTGTTTTCCACAAATGAGTGACTGTTTCTATCTCTGGATTTTCTCTCGAAATCACCGTTTTGATCATGATCGAGTGTTCCAAAGGAATGGAATACAAGTTGTAAATCACCTCCATGGTATTCGCCTCTTGGCCATTGTCTATGGCCGTCAGGCATGACAGTAGATCGCAAAATGAGGACGAGTCATCTTTCAGTAGGGCCATCACAGCCTCCATATTCGTGGAATCTATGACCAATGCCTTAGGCGTAGCATTTTCATCGATGGACAAAACCACCCCTTCTCCAAGTTTTGAATCTATCAGATTTTTAAATTCTTCCGTTGTCATGCTTAGGTTTGTTTGTCCAAAATTTCTTTGAAACCTTCGGGTGCTACCAAAGTTTCGTTTTCGATTTTTTCTCTGAGTTTAATAATACCACCGATCAGCGCCTCTGGCCTTGGCGGACAGCCCGGCACGTACACATCTACAGGAATGATTTTATCTACCCCTTTCACTACATGATAACCATGCTCCCAGTATGGGCCTCCGCAGTTGGCACAACTGCCCATAGAAATAACATATCGCGGTTCCGCCATTTGCTCATAGAGTCGACGAACCCGATCAGCCATTTTGTAAGTTACCGTACCGGCTACAATCATCACGTCGGACATTCTAGGGCTGGCTCTTGGCACTACACCAAATCGATCTAAATCATAGCCTGAGGCCATGGATCCCATCATCTCAATCGCACAGCAAGCCAAACCAAAGCCCATAGGCCAGATACTGGACATGCGAGCCCAATTGGTGAGATCCTCCAGATTGCTGAGGACAACGCCGCCATTGTTGAATTGTTGATCGAGTAGGCCTTTCATTTCGTTAGAATCAAGATTTTAGACTTAAGAGTCAAGATTATTTGTACTTGGTATTTAATGATTCGTAAAGTGAATCGGGCACTTTACTTTCTGTATCCAAAATGGTGACATCCGGTTTTTCCCATTCCAGATAGCCTTTGCCCCAGATGTAAACTAGCCCTAAAGCAAGAATCAAAATAAATAGTCCCATTTCTACCATGGCCAACATACCCCAGTTGCCCGCAGTCTCTGCATTTAGTTGTTCGTTGCCAAACACGATCGCCCATGGGAATAGAAACAGCAATTCCGTTTCGAATAGCACGAACACCAAGGCCACCACATAAAACCGTATATTGAACTTGCCCCAGGCCGTACCGGTAGGGTCTTCGCCACATTCGTAGGTGGTCAATTTCTCTTCGTTCGGGCGATTCGGTCGTAGTAATCTACTGATTACCAAAGGGCCAATAATGGCGACTAGGCCGCCGATGGCGAAGAGCAATAAGATTTGATAATTGGTGAGTTCCATGTTTCTATTTCAAATAAATATCCAATTCAAAAGGCCTGTTCCCAAAATTGTCACATTGAGCTACGTCGAAATGTTCGTCTGCTACTAGCAGCAAGGCTTCGAGTACCTCAGCCTGACACTTACTTTGGGCCTTTTGACACGGTTTATCTAAATACTAAGTTACCACAAACAAAAAAACCTCGCCATAAGACGAGGTTTATAATTTCTATATCTAGCGTCTTACAATATCACCTATGCCCAATCCAACAACAAAAAGAATTTGCTGCATTCATATCAAGGGTTGGGATGTTGTAAGTTCTGTTCATTCTAGTTACGCAATAGACGCCAAAAGACCGTTCAATGTTGCGCTTGGTCGCATGGCTTCAGAAGCTAGTTTTTCATTTGGCTGATAGTATCCACCAATGTTAACTTCAGCACCCTGAGCCGCGATCAATTCTTCGTTGATCTTAGCTTCATTGTCTGCCAATGCTTTAGACACTTCCGTGAATTTGGCCTTCAGATCAGCGTCTTTGTCTTGTGCTGCCAATGCCTCAGCCCAGTAAGTCATCAAATAGAAGTGTGAACCTCTATTGTCGATCTCATTCACTTTTCTTGAAGGTGATTTACCCAAGTCCAAGAATTTGCCAGTAGCCTCATCCAAGGCATCCGCCAATACTTGTGCTTTAGCGTTATCAGTCGATTGGCTCAAATGCTCCAATGAAACTGCCAATGCCAAGAACTCTCCTAAAGAATCCCATCTCAAGTGACCTTCTTCGTTGAACTGCTGCACGTGCTTAGGCGCTGATCCACCAGCACCAGTTTCGAACAATCCTCCACCATTCATCAAAGGCACGATAGAAAGCATTTTTGCACTAGTACCCAATTCCAAAATCGGGAACAAGTCAGTCAAATAATCTCTCAACACATTACCTGTAACCGAGATGGTATCTTTTCCTTCTTTGATTCTTTCCAATGAATATTTAGTGGCTTCCACTGGAGATTTGATCAACAATTCCAATCCAGTAGTATCATGATCTTTCAAGTAAGTATTCACTTTAGCGATCAACTGCGCATCGTGTGCTCTGTTTTCGTCCAACCAGAAAACGGCAGGGCTTCCAGTTGCTTTCGCTCTTGATACGGCCAATTTCACCCAATCCTGGATCGGTGCATCTTTCACCTGACACATTCTGAATAAATCGCCTTCACCTACTGGTTGCTCAATCAACACCTTACCCGCTGCGTCAATAACCTTTACCGTTCCAGCAGCAGACATTTGGAAAGTCTTGTCGTGCGAACCGTACTCTTCTGCTTTCTGAGCCATCAAACCTACGTTTGGCACGCTGCCCATAGTGGTAGGATCAAATGCCCCATGCTTTTTACAGAAGTCGATGGTCTCTTGGTAAACGCCAGCATAACTTCTATCTGGAATCACCGCTTTAGTATCTTGTTGGTTGCCTTCGGCATTCCACATCTGACCTGAAGTACGAATCATCGCCGGCATAGACGCATCGATGATCACGTCACTTGGTACGTGCAGGTTAGTGATTCCTTTGTCAGAATTCACCATGGCCAAATCTGGTCGGCTCTTGTACACTGCCTCGATCGCAGCCTTTACTTCAGCTTCTTTAGCATGTCCAGCGATCTTCGCATACACATCGCCGATACCGTTGGTAGCCGTAACGCCCAACTCTGCGAATAGGTCTGCATATTTTTCGAAAACATCAGCATAGAATACCTCTACTGCCGCACCGAAGATGATCGGATCTGATACCTTCATCATCGTTGCTTTCATGTGTAGAGAAAACAATACGCCGTTGGCTTTTGCATCTTCTATTTCTTTGGCAATGAATGCTTTCAATGCCGTCATGTTCATTACTGATGCATCGATGATTTCACCGGCTAGTAATGACGTTTTTTCTTTCAATACTTTCGTAGAACCGTCAGCTCCTAAGAATTCGATTTTCACGTCAGTGGCGTCAGCTACGGTTACAGATTTTTCACTTCCGTAAAAATCACCCGCTTCCATGCTAGCTACGTGTGACTTTGAGTCAGCAGACCAAGCGCCCATCGAATGTGGGTTTTTCTTAGCGAAATTTTTCACTGCCTTAGGCGCTCTTCTGTCAGAGTTTCCTTCTCTCAAGACTGGGTTTACTGCACTACCCAATACTTTGGCATAAGCCGCTTTGATTTTCTTTTCTTCGTCGTTCGACGGATTGGCAGGATAATCAGGCAATTTGTATCCCTGCGCTTGTAATTCTTTGATGGCCGCTTGCAACTGCGGGATCGAAGCACTGATGTTAGGTAATTTGATGATGTTGGCTTCAGGCGTTTTCGCCAATTCTCCAAGCTCAGCTAGCGCATCACCGATCTTTTGATCGTCAGTCAAATACTCAGAAAGATTCGCGATAATCCTTCCTGCCAAAGAGATATCTCTGGTTTCTACTTCTACTCCTGCTGCTTTGGTGAATGCCTGTACGATAGGCAAAAATGAATAGGTGGCGAGTGCCGGCGCTTCGTCCGTCTTCGTGTAAATAATTTTAGCTGTTTGTGCCATTTTTCTTTTCCTTCAATTAATAAATACCCAACAAATTTGTTTTAAAAATCAGTCCGAAGACTGGCAGGGTCAGGAGTCGTAGATTGCCCGGATCGGCGACTCTGTTGCTTCAAGGAGGCGAATTTAATAAATCTTTGCAGAAAGGGGTATGGATTGGTTGGTTAATAGCTGTAGCGGGTGTTTTTTTATGTCAACTGCAACAGTTGTGGCTGAGAGTAGTAGACGATCAAGTCATTCCGTAGCTCTGCGGAGGAATCTTCTTATTGTCTGACAGACTGCTTCTAGCTGACGAGATTTCTCCAGTCATTCGACTATCGTCTCATTTCTTACGAAATGACAGGAGGGATACGCAGAGGCTTGTTGGTCATAAGACCAATAAGGGCGAATATTCATCTAAATAGCGACATGGGAGGCTTATCCCAACCATTGTCAGGTAGAGAGTCTGGTAGATTCTTTATAGGGTATTCAAAAAGCATTTCACTATTAGACAAATCAGTACCAAGAAATTTCACAAGATAATAATCATCTATCATGCTCTCATAGGCGTAATCATTACCATCTTCATTAAATAAAGTATCTCTTCCAAGATAACATTCATAAAGCACAGAATTGACGGAATTGACCTGAGGACTTATTTTTAGTAATTTTCCAATTGTATATACACCATATTTCTGCAATTGATTTTCTCTATAAACTGCATGAATCCCGTACGCGATAACAAAAAACAACAATAGTATGATCCCAACTGAATTAATATTTTTAAGAAGCCAGTTATTTGAGAAATCTGTCATTCTAACTGATTAGTTTTTTCATTCAATAACTCTCCTTATCGCTTGGGAAGTCTTTGGCTTTCACGTCTTTGATGTAGCCTTGTACGGCTTCGGACATGATTTGGCTCATGTCTGTATATTGACGAAGGAATCTGGGCTGAAACTCTTGTGTGATGCCCAACATGTCGTGTGTGACTAATACCTGGCCATCTACATGCGGTCCGGCACCGATGCCTATGACTGGAATGTTGATGGTTTCGGCTACTCGTTTGGCGAGTTTACTTGGAATTTTTTCGAGCACGATGGCATAGCATCCGGTCTCTTCTAGCAGCTTGGCGTCGGAGATCAGCTTCTCAGCTTCAGCTTCTTCTTTGGCTCTTACCGTGTAGGTACCAAATTTATAAATAGACTGTGGCGTCAATCCCAAATGACCCATGACTGGTACACCTGCACTTAAAATTCTCGTGATACTTTCCTGAATCTCAGAACCGCCTTCGAGTTTTACCGAGTGTGCACCTGATTCTTTCATGATTTTGATGGCGGATCGTAAGGCTTCAGATGAATTGCCTTGATAACTACCAAAAGGCAGATCCACCACCACAAACGCTCTGCTTATCGCTCTTACTACTCCCTGAGCATGATAGATCATTTGGTCTAACGTAATCGGCAAAGTAGTTTCGTTACCGGCCATCACATTGGAGGCTGAGTCGCCTACGAGTAGCACATCAATTCCTGCCTGATCCAGAATTCTGGCCATAGAATAATCATAGGCCGTGAGCATGGAGATTTTCTCTCCACGGTTTTTCATTTCCTGGAGTTGGTGAGTGGTTACTCGCTTGATGTTGGATTGATGAACGCTCATTAGTGGGTAGTTATAAAGTAGAAAGTTAAAAGTTTTGTCAATTTATAGATTGTCACAAAACTAGTTACTTTTTACTTTCAACTTTTAACTAATTATTCTTCCATTTGATGTTGCAGCCCAGGCTTGGGTGCTGCTCAGTATCTACTGGCAGTCCAGCGGTCAGATTGCGCAAAGCCAAACTCAAATCATCGCCGGTAACGGGCACATTATTTCCTGGCGTAGCGCCATCCAATCGGCCTCTGTATACGCATTCATCCTTGTCATTAAACACAAAGAAGTCAGGTGTACAGGCGGCTTGGTATGACTTGGCAATTTCTTGAGATTCGTCGTAGAGATAGGGGAAGGAAAAATCATACTTTTCGGCATGCTTCTTCATTAGCTCTGGAGAATCGTCTGGGTAGTTTTCTACATCATTGGAACTAATAGCTACAAAACCTACACCCTGACTCTGGTATTCTTTGGCCAGTGCCACGATCTTCTCCTGTACGTGAATCACATAAGGACAATGATTGCAAATGAACATCACCACCGTGCCTTTGTCGGCTTTGACATCTTTATAGTCTATGGTATTTCCAGAAATGGTATCAGGGAGATTAAATGCCGGGGCTGAAGTACCTAGCGGCATCATGGTAGATTCGGTTTTGGCCATGGTAAGTAAGATTATTAGACAAAAGAGTCAAGAGTCAAGAATCAAGACGATTTACATCTTGGTTCTTGACTCTAATCTCTTGATTCTGATTTTAACAAAATTCGTCGAACACCTGCACCAAATGATCAGCGATCATCTCTGCGCTACGGCCTTCGATGTGGTGTCTTTCTACAAAGTGAGCCAACTCACCATCTTTGAACAAAGCAATAGACGGAGACGATGGAGGGTAAGGCAAAGTAAACTCTCTAGCCTTTTGAACAGCTTCTGCATCTACACCAGCAAATACAGTTGCCAGATTCGTTGGCTTCTTTGCGCTGTTTTCAACAGCCATTTTCACGCCTGGACGAGCTGCACCAGCGGCGCATCCACATACAGAGTTTACCACTAAAAGTGTAGTGCCTTTGTGATCAGTCAAATGCTGCTCAACTGCGTCTGCTGTTTTAAATTCTTGAAAGCCCACAGAGGTCAAATCTGCTCGCATTGGGGCTACTAGTTCTTCTGGATACATATTATTGGTATTAAATATTCTAATTTCTTTTCTTTATTCTAATAGAAGTCGTGATTGTTACTTAGTATTTAACTGTCCATAGTCTTCAGTCCATGGACCATTAACTGTCGACTAAAATCACATAAACCCAAGCTCAAGCTTGGCGGCTTCGGACATCATATCTGTTTCGTATGGAGGATCGAAGGTCACTTCTACATCCACTTTACCAATGCCTTCGATCTCTTCAATCTTCTGCTTGATTTCTTCTGGCAGCGCCTCTGCCGATGGGCACGCTGGCGAAGTCAATGTCATCAAGACATAGACGTTGTTTACCGGGAAAATGTTGATCTCATAGATCAAACCCAATTCATACACATCTACAGGAATCTCTGGGTCATAGACCATTTTGATTGCTGCGAGTACTTTTTCTTTTAAGTCTTTCTCTTCTGCCATCTTAATTAATTTTAGCTTTCATCGCCAGCGCATAAATCTGCATTTGCTTGATCATCGCTGCGAATCCATTAGAACGTTGTGTACCGATAAAACGATTCATGCCAATCTTTTCATGGAAATACAAATCCGCATTTAGAATATCATCCGGCGTTTGGTTGGACAAAATTCTTACCAGCAAACTCACTAATCCTTTGGTGATTGCTGTGTTGCTATCTGCTTCGAAGACTACCTTATCGTCAACCATTTTGGCGTGAAGCCAAACTTTTGACTGGCAGCCTTTCACAATATTTTGGTCAGTTTGGTATTCTGCTGGTAGCTCAGGGAGTTTAGTTCCTAATTCCATCACATACCCAATGGTCATTTCCATGTCACCATCAAGCATACCAAAATCTTCAATTATTTCTTCTTGTACAGAATTGATTGTAGCCATTGCCTGGTACCTACGAGGTTTTAATATTATTTGAACATCTTGATGACCGCCTTGAGCGAGTCCACAAAACATTTGATTTCTTCTTTGGTATTATAAACAGAGAAAGAGGCTCTTACCGTTCCCTCGATATTGAAAAACTCCATCAAAGGCTGTGCGCAATGGTGGCCAGTCCTAACTGCAATGCCTCTTGCGTCTAACAATTGACCTAAGTCGAATGGATGTACACCATCAATCAAAAACGAGATCACACTGGCTTTTTTATCTGCTGTGCCAACTGGTGTAAAACCTTCCACGTCTTTCAACAAGTCGTTGGCGTAAGCCATCAGCTCATCTTCGTATTGCGCAATATTTTCTTGACCGAGCTCCTCTACAAAATCAATAGCAGCTTTGAAGGCAATCACCTCTCCGATATTTGGCGTACCCGCCTCAAACTTGTATGGGATGTCGTTGAAAGTAGTGCCAGAAAAACTTACATCTTTGATCATCTCTCCTCCTCCTTGATAAGGCGGCATGGCTTCCAGCAAATCTCTTTTACCATACAAAGCACCAACCCCAGTAGGGCCGTAAACTTTGTGTGCCGAGAAAGCCAGGAAATCACAATCCAACGCCTTCACGTCTAGCTTCACATGTGGAGCCGCCTGCGCTGCGTCTATCAAAACCTTTGCGCCTACTTTGTGCGCTTCAGCTATAATTTCCTTTACAGGATTGATTGTTCCTAAGGCATTGGAGATATAGTTGACAGAAACCAGTTTGGTTTTGTCAGACAACAATTTGACGTACTCATCAAATATCAACTCTCCCTTTTCATTGACTGGAATGACTTTTAAAATCGCTCCTTTTTCTTCACACAGAATTTGCCAAGGCACAATATTGGAATGGTGTTCCAGAGCAGAAACGATGATTTCATCGCCGGCACCTATAAATTTTCTACCATAAGTAGCAGCCACTAAGTTGATACCTTCAGTGGTGCCTTTGGTGAAAATCACTTCCTCCACTTCGTTGGTATTCAAAAATTTGGCGACCGCTTTACGCGTGTCTTCGAAAGCAGTAGTGGCTCTTTCCGCCAAGGTGTGAATACCTCTATGAATATTGGAATTGTCTGTATTGTAATAGTGTGTCAGTGCATCGATGACACACTGTGGCTTTTGCGACGTTGCAGCATTGTCAAAATAAACCAAAGGCTTTCCATTGACTTCCTGATGAAGAATGGGAAATTGTTTTCTTATTGCTTCAATATCTATCGCTGCGTCTACCATGTCACTTATACGTTCAGTCTTTCGATTACTTTGTCAGTAATTTCCATTTTCAACCATCCCAGATTCACCTTCTCAACCACCTCAGCCACGTTGGCTAAAAGGATCATTGATCGTGCCTTTTCTTTGTTGATTCCGCGAGCTCTCAAATAGAAAATCGCCTCCTCGTCCAATTGGCCTGTGGTACATCCGTGCGAACACTTCACATCGTCTGCCCAAATCTCCAATTGTGGTTTGGTATTTACTACGGCATCGTCGGACAAAAGGATATTGCCATTCGACTGAAATGCATTTGTTTTTTGCGCCGCTTGCTGAACAAATATTTTTCCATTGAAAACGCCACGCGACTGATCATCCATCACGCCTTTGTATAGCTCATTGCTATTACAATTTGGTTTTCTGTGATCCACCGTTGTGTGGTTGTCTACGTGCGTCTTGCCTTTAGTCAAGTACAAGCCATACATGTTGCTTTCGCATCCTTCGCCATCTACTTCGATGTGCAGGTTGTTTCTGACCACTTCACCGTCGAGTGTGAAAACATAAGATGAGAATACACTATCTCTTTCTTGATACACTCTGGTGTTGCCGATGTATACTGCCTTTGGTGATTCTTCCTGAATCTTGTACAGACTTACATTAGCATTTTGCTTTACAATGTAGTTTTTAGACTCATTGATGAATGTGCTTTCGTTGCCGAATGACAAATGAAAGTGCACAAAATCAGCCTGGCTATTTTCATTAGCCAGATAAATGTTTTTAATGAATCCGTGATTGGCATTGCCATCGTTTACCGAAATGTAATAACAAATCACAGGAGCAGCTACCACTTTGCCTTTGGCAATTTGAGCTACCACACCATCGTTGGCATAGACGTTGTTTTGAGCGGCGAATGGATCGGAATCGTCTTTAAACAATTCGTTGATATCATTGGCAGCAGCATAATCCTTCAAAGATTCAATTTTCAATTGCTCTACTGGAGACACAATTTCAGAATTGTCCGTGTCGTATTTTCCATTCACAAAAAACAATACGTTAGCACCTGCATGCTTTGCCTTGATGTCGTTGATCAATTCTTGTGGCAATTCGTTTACGTCAGCGTATTTCGACAGGTCGAATTTTTTGCTGATCGCCTTGGTCAGTTTCGTGAACTTATATTCTTCTGCACGTGGTCCGGGAAAGCCGTTGTCTTTCAGGAAATTAAGCGCCTTTTTACGATTCTCTCCTAGTTGAGGAATCGCGCTGCCGTTCATATTAGCTACGAATTGCGCCGCCTGGTCTACTAGCTCCTGTCCAAAAATATTTTTATCCAAATCGCTCATGCTTAAGCTTCTTCTAATTCTTTGATGATCCAGTCGTACCCTCTTTCTTCTAGCTCAAGTGCTAAATCTTTAGTACCAGATTTTACGATTCTACCTTGGTACAATACGTGTACATAATCCGGCACGATGTAATCCAACAATCTTTGGTAGTGAGTTACTACGATAGTCGCGTTGTCAGCAGATTTCAAGGCATTCACACCATTGGCAACGATTCTAAGCGCATCGATATCCAATCCAGAATCCGTTTCATCCAACAAAGCCAACTTTGGCTCAAGCATCGCCATCTGGAAGATCTCGTTTCTTTTCTTTTCTCCACCAGAGAAACCTTCGTTCAACGAACGACTCAACAAAGACTGATCGATCTCAACCAAGGCCATTTTTTCTTTCATTCTCTTCAAGAAAGCTACGGCGTCCAAAGGCTCAAGCCCTTTATGCTCTCTGATTTGGTTCAAGGCAGTTTTCATGAAGTTGGTGGTCGTCACACCTGGGATTTCTACTGGATACTGAAATGCCAAGAAGATACCTTCTCTTGCTCTTTCTTCCGCGGCCAAATCCAACAAATCCTGACCCATGTACTCTACCTCGCCGCCAGTCACTTCGTAATCTTCACGTCCCGCTAACACAGAAGCCAATGTACTTTTACCAGAACCATTTGGCCCCATAATGGCATGTACTTCTCCTGGTTTTACTTCTAAGTTGATCCCTTTGAGAATTTCTTTCTCTTCTACTCGTGCCTGTAAATTTTTTATCTTAAGCATTGCTGCAAATTTTAATTCCTTTTGATTGTATTAGTAATTGGAGATTATCCGACAGATCCCTCTAGCGTCAAAGCGAGAAGTTTTTGCGCTTCTACTGCAAATTCCATCGGTAATTGATTGAGTACTTCTTTGGCATATCCGTTTACGATCAAAGCCACTGCATTTTCCTCATCTATTCCTCGCTGCGTACAGTAGAAGATTTGATCTTCACCGATCTTCGAGGTTGTTGCTTCGTGCTCCACGTGAGCTGAAGAATTTTCAATATCGATGTATGGGAAAGTATGCGCTCCACAAAGATCGCCCACCAAAAGAGAATCACATTGTGAGTGATTTCTGGCATTGGTCGCTCGTTTAGAAACTTGTACTTGTCCTCTATAGCTGTTTTGTGAATGTCCTGCTGAGATACCTTTAGATACAATTCTAGACTTAGTGTTTTTACCCAAGTGAATCATCTTGGTACCTGTATCCGCTTGCTGATAGTTATTGGTTACTGCCACCGAGTAAAACTCACCTACAGAATAGTCTCCTTTCAAAATACATGATGGATACTTCCAAGTGACTGCAGAACCGGTTTCTACCTGAGTCCACGAGATTTTCGAGTGATCGCCGGCACATATACCACGTTTCGTTACGAAGTTGTAAATACCACCTTTGCCGTTCTTATCACCTGGATACCAGTTTTGAACAGTAGAGTATTTCACTTCAGCATCTTTGTGCGCTACAATTTCTACGACTGCTGCATGTAATTGATTTTCATCACGCATCGGAGCCGTACATCCTTCGAGATAACTCACATAAGAACCTTCGTCAGCAACGATCAACGTTCTTTCAAACTGACCAGTATTGGCTGCGTTGATTCGGAAGTAAGTCGATAGCTCCATTGGGCATCTTACGCCTTTTGGGATATAGCAGAATGACCCGTCTGAAAACACGGCCGAGTTCAAAGCCGAATAGTAATTATCAGACTTTGGCACTACGGATCCAATGTATTTTTTGATTAACTCCGGATGCTCTTTTACGGCTTCGCTGAACGAGCAGAAGATAATCCCTAGTTTACCTAAAGTATCCTTGAAGGTAGTGGCCACAGACACGGAATCTATTACCGCATCAACAGCTACTCCTGTTAATCTTTTCTGCTCAGTCAAAGAAATACCCAGCTTTTCGAAGGTCTCCAACAACTCTGGATCTACGTCATCCAAGCTCTCAGGCGTCTTTTTCTGCTTAGGCGCAGAATAATATTTAATATCCTGATAGTCGATCTTTGGATACTTCACATTTGCCCAGTTGGGTTCTTTCATCGCCAACCATTTGGCAAACGCATCGAGTCTCCACTCGAGCAACCACTCAGGTTCGTTTTTCTTTTTTGATATAAACCGAACAGTGTCTTCGTTTAGTCCTTTGGGTGCTTCATCAGCTTCAAAGTCGACCGACCAACCATGTTCATATTCTTTTGAGGTAAATTCCTCTAATATTTGATCATCTTTACTCATTCGAGAATAGAATAATTTAGATTCATTTTAAATAGGCTCAAAATTACTACGATTAATCGAGGATGTCGATTCATGTCTATAATTTTTTTTGAAACCAAGATAGACTGAGCCTATATCGACAGAATTATTTTACTTTAGTCAGATGTATCAAATAGCTATGATCCCATTTCAAAGAAAACTTCTCCTACTTTTTCTATTCCTTAGTACGTCAGAACTCTGTGCACAATCAAATGCCGATGATTTCAAACTAAGTGGAGCAACGATTATAGCGCGGGATGTGAAACTATCCGCCACTTGGTACCGGAAATATTTGGATATAGCTATCAAAGAATACAAACCTCAACAATATGTAAAGATGAAAACAGGCGATTTCCACCTGTTTATCAAACAAGGGAAAAGCGTCATGGTCAAAAGTCAGATTCAATTTCCAAAAGGCAAGAAGTATATCAATGGCATCACCAAAATTGGATTCTCAACGAATAAATTCGAAGAAGTAAAAGCTAATTTGATAGCCTCTAATCAGAAAATATTGGAAGATATTACCGAAGACAAAAACCTCGAGATGCGATATTTATTGACTGCCGACCCGGATGGTAATCAAGTGCAAATTTTTGATGAGCCTAATCCCATTGATAGTGTAGTTACTCAAGCAATGTTTTTCTCCATCACCTCTTCAGACTACATCAATACCATGAAATGGTATGAAGAAAACATAGACTTTACCGAAATAAAAACGGTAGATGAATCCAAAATTCATTATCAAAATTTACTCCACAAAGGAGACGTAATTTTCGAAATTATTCACCTGCCCTACGAGTCTTTAGAAACCACTGAATTTATGCCTATCGGCCGAGAATTAGCCGGTTTTGCTGAAATAAAATTCAAAAGTGGGCAAGGGAAATCAAGCACTTTTGAGATGGATAATAATGCCAACAAAGTGATGTGGATGCGATAGTGAATGAAAAAATAATTCATGATTTTTCTTGCACAAGAAAAAAACTAGCGCATATCTTTGTGGCTCGTTCTAAATAATTTATTGGATGACTTATCAAGAAAGGTGGAGGGATTTGGCCCTGTGAAACCTTAGCAACCCTTGTTGGAAACAACAGAAGGTGCTAACTCCAATCCTGATGAAAATCGGGACAGATAAGCGGAATGGATAGACTCAATATCGAAAAAATATACGATGTCCTTTCTAGCTTGTCTGGAAAGGACATTTTTTTTGTCCAATCCAGACAATGGATCCTTGAAAAGTCTCCTTGTAAACTTTAAAAATAAAGACATGCAAGAGACAACAGAAATTTTACACAGCATCCTGTCAGATCCTTTGACAGGCGCACTCTCAACTCCGATTTATCAAACTTCCACGTTTGTGCAAGATGCACCGGGGGTAAACAAAGGTTTCGACTACAGTCGGTCAAACAATCCAACTAGACAAGTACTAGAGGAAACCATCGCCAAACTCGAAAATGGTGCTGGAGGATTTGCTTTTGCTAGTGGACTAGCAGCTGTAGATGCAGTAATTAAACTTTGCCAATCGGGCGATGAAATAGTGGCTGTAGACGACATCTATGGCGGAACATTCCGTTCCTTCGAAAAACTGTACAAGAAATTTGGCATCACAGTGCATTACACGGATACTACGGATCCAGAAAATATCATCGACAACATTACCCCTAATACCAAACTGATCTGGTTGGAAACTCCAACCAACCCTACCCTAAAAATCACCGACATTGCAACCATCTCGAAAATCGCACATTCGAATGGTTGCCTTGTGGTGGTTGATAATACCTTCGCTAGTCCCGTATTGCAAAAGCCACTTGATTTAGGAGCGGACATAGTACTTCACAGTGCGACAAAATACATCGCTGGGCATTCTGACGTGATTGCCGGTTTGATTGCTGTAAAAACCAACGAGTTGGCTGATGAGATTAAATTCATTCAAAATGCTACTGGCAGTATACTCGGACCGTGGGACAGTTGGCTAACTATTCGTGGCATCCAAACCCTCGGACTAAGAGTAGAGAAGCAATGTAGAAACGCAGAAATCATTGCCGAATACTTACTCAATAAGCATGAATTGCAAATTGTGAATTACCCGGGCTTGAAACAGCATCCCAATCACGCTTTGGCCACTAAGCAGCAAAAATATTACGGAGCCGTAGTATCCTTCGCTTTCAAAGAAGATTCGAAAGAAAAAGCGACCGACTTCGTCACTAACACCAAACTTTTCAAGCTGGCAGAAAGCCTTGGTGGCGTAAAAAGCCTTTGCTGTCACCCGGCCACCATGACACACAAGGGTACGCCTGATGATATTCGTAGAACTGCTGGAATCAATGATTCGCTGGTAAGATTATCGGTTGGTACAGAAGACCCTTCTGATTTGATTCAGGACTTAGAAGAGGCATTTGAAAAGATTAAATCAAAAGAAAAAACCGCTGTAATAGCATAAGAATGAAAAACCTCAAACTAGGCATTTTCGGCTTCGGCTGTGTAGGACAAGGCTTGTACCATGTCCTCCAACAATCCAACTCCATTAATTCGGAAATAGTGAAAATCTGCATCAAGGATCTGAACAAACCCAGGTCCTTGGATGCTTCCTATTTCACAGACAATAAAGATGAATTACTTCAAAATGAAGAAATCGATGTTATCGTTGAATTGATTGATGACGCAGATGCGGCATTGGAAATCGTAACCACTGCTATGAATAGTGGCAAATCGGTGGTATCTGCCAACAAGAAAATGATAGCTGAACATCTGGAAGAACTATTAGAGCTCCAAGAAAAGAACAAAGTTTCTTTTTTGTATGAAGCCTCTTGTTGTGCTAGTATTCCAATCATCCGAAACTTGGAAGAATATTATGACAACGATTTGCTTTCTTCCTTGGAAGGCATATTCAATGGGTCCACCAACTTCATTCTTTCGAAATTGTTAGCAGGTGGCCAGACGTACGATGAGGTATTGAAAGAAGCCCAAGATTTAGGGTTTGCGGAAAGCGACCCCACTTTGGACGTAGAAGGTATCGATCCAAAATACAAGCTATGCATCTTGTTGTTTCATGCCTTTGGACTGGTTGCCAAACCCGAGGATGTATTCAACTACGGCATTTCCAAAATCAATGATTTTGATATTGACTATGCCCACAAGCACGGCTACTCTATCAAGTTGATTTCTAAATGCAGAAGAGAGGGAGACAAAATTGAAGCTTACTGCCTACCCACATTTATTCCAAACGGAGCTGTATTGTCTCAGACCAACAACGAATATAATGCGGTAGTATTGGAAAGTGCATTTTCAGAAAGTCAGCTCCTATATGGAAAAGGAGCCGGCGATAAGCCCACAGGTTCGGCTGTGTTGTCTGATATTTCAGCCCTAAACCATAATTATAAGTACGAGTACAAGAAGAGAACTAAAAATAAAAACAAGTTCGAGCTGTGCGAAGATTTTGATTTAAGGCTTTATGTCAGATATAATGGCACCTCCCCTGACTTTAAGGACTTCGACTCCATAGAAGAAAAATATTATAGTGAGCAAGGGAATTTCCTTGTAGGCAAAATCAAATTAAAGAACTTAAAAAACTCAAGTTGGCTCAAAGAGTCCAGTATCAACACGATCGTATTGAACTAACAATACCCAAAGATTTCATAATTGAGAACCTGAACCCTATTGGCAGTCGGCTAGTAGGGTTCTCCTTTTTAAAACAATATTCACTAAAAAAAATCTCCGCTCTAGCTACTTTTCTCATCTCGTATTTATAAATTTTCAAACCTAACCATCAGCAATGAGAGAGAAAACAGAACAACTGCAGGAAACCCTTCAGCTACTAGAAGCTATTCAAGACAGCACAACAGTGGCCAACTTGGTGGTGGCATCTGATTTTAGTATCGTCTCTTTCAACCGTCGTTTCAGGGAATTTTTACTCAAGTATTGGTCTCATGAAGTATCGGTAGGTGAAATCAGCACCAACTTCGTCCATCCTGACAACATGAAAGATTTCAAGCGTGAATTTGACCAAGCGCTAAACGGAAAGGTGATCAATGGAGAGCATCATTTCACCACGAGAAGCGGCAGGAGCATGTGGATTGCAGTAGAGTACCACCCGGTAAAAGAGCTTCCCAACTGCGGAAGCAAAGTAGCTTTGTCGTTTAGGAATGTTACTAGAGAGAAGCTATACGAGCAAAAAATCACTCAACAAAATAAAAAACTAAAGGAAGTGGCCTTCGTGTCTGCTCATCAGCTCAGAGGACCCATCACCTCTCTTTTAGGTTTAACTAACCTCCTTTCAGAAAAACCAAATGACTGGGCAAACACTCAGCTTTACATTCAGAAGATTCAAGAACTCTCGCAAAAGATTGATTGCGAAATTCGGAGGTTGGTGGGGAAAACAGAAGAAATTTAAATCCGTTTCCAAAGTCTTCTAGGTATTTGTTCAGCATGTATTAGCTTTATGCTGAAAGAAAATTTTCATTCAAGAATTTGATGCGAACACTCTTATTTTCTGCTGTCATACTCGTCTTGGCATACAAAGCTAAGGCAGCCCCAAATGATAGTATACCTGTGTTACTTACCGATACCGAAATTCAGATTGAGTGTACGGAAGGTATCAATAGTATGTACAACTTCGACTTCAAAAGAGCGGACTCTCAATTTCGCTGGCTCAAAGGCAAATATGGATGGCATCCTCTTCCCTATTTTTTGTTGGGGCTCAGCCAATGGTGGCGAATCGTGCCAAACATTCAAGACGAACAATATGACTCAGCCATGATCGCCTATATGGATAGTACCATCATGGTGGCAGAGAATATTCTGGAGCATGGTAGCGAAGTGGAAGGTGGTTTTTTTCTTTCGGCAGCCTATGCCTTCAAGGGTCGCCTTTATGCTGAAAGACATTCTTGGAGAAAAGCGGCAACAGCCGGAAAAAATGCTATGAAGTATTTGGACTACTGCCGAAATCACGAGGAGTTTGGCCCTGAAATCCTTTTCGGAGATGCACTGTACAACTACTATTCCGTTTGGATCCCTGAGAACTATCCCATTCTCAAACCAATCATGGTCTTCTTTAGAGATGGTGATAAAGAATTAGGACTTAAACAGCTGAAAGAAGTGGCCAATAATGCCTTCTTCACAAGAACGGAAGCTCAATACTTTCTGATGAGAATAATGGCCAACGAAGAAAATAATCGTCGAGCTGCTTTATTCACTTCGGAGTACCTCTATCAGACTTTCCCAAACAACGCCTACTTTCATCGGTTTTACGCTCGGCTGCTATATTCTACCGGGCAACATGCCAAAGCGGAAGAAGTATCTCTTTCTATAATCGCCAAGATCGACAGCAGTTACTTAGGCTATGAACAAAACAGTGGGCGATACGCTGCCTTTTTCTTAGGAGAAATCAATGCGCATAGAGACGACGTAGAAGAAGCTGAAAAATACTATAAGCTGTGCGTGAAGTACGGCGATGAGATTGGCGCTCAAGAAAAAGGATATTATTTATACTCTGTTCTTAATTTGGGCAGATATGCCGCAGGCCGTGGGGAAACAGAATATGCCAAAGAGCAATTCAAAAAAGTAAAAAAACTATCTGACAAGAAAGATCGAACCTATGATCTGGCGAAAGACTATTTAAAAAGTCTATAGCTACTCGAACAAACTAAGGAAATTCTGTTTATTAGACTCTACCGAATATTGTTGTTTGACTTTATCCCTTCCTTTCTTACCCATTTCTGAACCTAAGTCCTTATTCTCAATCATTAGTTTTAAATTATTAAACCAATCTTCTGATTTACTGCAGTGAAACCCACTCACTTCTGGCTCAACAATTTCTTTGTTCACCCCTACCGGTGAGACGAGTACAGGTTTTTCCAAGGCCATAAATTGCAGTGCCTTAAAGCCACACTTGCCCTCCGCCCACTTATCCTCTTCAAGTGGCATTACGCCAATGTCAATCTGATTTAAATCCCGAATCTCTGTTTCTCTATTCCAAAGGACAAACTTTTGATTGGGAAAAGCAACTTCCGGGGCTTTGTCAGCAATGACAATAAACTCAAAATCACGAACCTGCGACAAATCTTCCAATACACTCCTCAAAAGTTCTAGATATTTCAATGTGGAATGTGTCCCCGTCCAGCCAATGGCCGGCATTTTTTTAGGTTTGGATTCAGGAAGGTGTCTACCCACCGTATCGATAGTAGTAGGATTTAAACAAACTGCGGGATTATATTGTTTGGCATAGTCTACTAAAAATAGATTTCCTGCACTGATCTTGTAGCTCCATTTTATGATCCATTTTACTTTGTTTGGAAACTTGAGCCAGGAAACCAAACGATTTTCTGCACTGGTATTTGGCATCCAAATCGCATCATCAAAATCGTAAATGATTTTTTTCCTACAAACTTTAGCAATAAACCATTCTATGATGGGATATCCTAATGGTGTAACCTCACGATGTACAAAAACAAAATCATACTTCCTCATATTGAACAAAACCCAGATCCTTCTGAGGAATCCCCGAAATATTCCTGATATTTTTCTAAAAAAATGCCCCTTGGCATAAAGAATCTCCCAAGTAGTTTCATCTATGAAAGACTGGCTGTCATACGCATAACCTTCCTCTGTCAAACACGTGAGATATTGCTCAAACCGGAAGCGCTGCGAGCCGGCAGTATCTTGAGGATAAGGTGTGAGAAATAGTATGCTATTGGGCCTGTTCATATTCGATCAGCAATTTATGCTATTTCCAAAAAGGAGGTAAGTTTTTAGTTAGTTCCAGTGATTCAAATTTCCGAGTGGGCTGATGACTAACCAATTTAGCCCAGCGAGACATTTTTTCTAACCCCACTTCCAAAGAAGTATTTTCTATCTCACCAAAATGTTTTTTAATTTTTGCATGTGAAGCAAAAGCATGTTGTACTTCATTTCTACTCTCATGAAACTGGATAGGACATGACATTTTCATGGCTTTCATCACTTGCTCAGCCAGATCTTTGACTGCAATAGCGTCATCAGCACCAACATTAAATACCTCCCCATACGACTCCTTTTTCGTTACGCTCTCCGCAATCAATGGTACAATATCATCTATATAACTAAAAGCTCTGGTTTGACTTCCATCTCCAAAAATAGAAAGCGGTTTCCCGAACATTAGTTGATTCATAAAAATACCAATCACATTTCTATATGGATCCGTAATATTTTGCCTCTCTCCATAAACATTATGTGGCCTAAATATCACATAATCGAGCCCAAACATTTTCTTACTTACTTTCAACTCCTGCTCCACAGCGTACTTGGCAATACCATAAGGATCTTCGGGCTGAGGAATCATTCCCTCTATCATCGGAGATTTCTGATTGCCATAAACCGCAATAGATGAAGTAAATACAAAACATTTAATATTATGTTTCACTGACTCGTTGATCAGATTTACACTTCCAATCAAATTGTTTCGGTAGTTATATCTTTTGATAAAATGACTCAACCCCTCTGCCGCATATGCAGCCAAATGATAGACATAGTCAATTTTGTTTGACTCAAATAATTGCTCTATTAAAACTTGATCAGTGACACTTCCATGGATAAACAGTGCCTCCAGAGGAACATTCTCCTGCAGACCACCGCTTAAATCATCCAGAACGATGACTTCATCTCCTCTGGCAATCAACTCATCTGCTAAATGAGACCCAATAAATCCGGCACCGCCAGTAACTAATGAAATAGGCATCTGCTAATTTAATGTGAATCGTAAAAATGTCTAATATGCTCACAAACGTAATCGACTTCCTTAGTGGTCATTTCAGGAAAAATAGGTAAGGATAGAATTTTACTGCTTTCAGCATGAGCTACAGGAAAGTCTTCTACTTTGTGATTCAAGTCTTGATAACAATCCAAAAACGGGAGAGGCGTTGGGTAATGAATCGCAGTAGAAATCTCGTTGCTCTTTAAATAATTCTGTAGACCTTCTCTGTTTTCAGCAGAAACCACATACAAGTGGTACACAGGATTGGAATTGGAGTTAACAATTGGCAACCGCAAACCTGAAACACCTTTTAGCGCTTCATTATATTGCTTGGCAATGTTTATTCTTCGAGAAGTCCAATCAGACAGATATTGCAGTTTTACCGACAATACTGCTGCTTGAATAGTATCCAACCGACTGTTGATTCCTTCTATTTTGTGCTGGTGCTTTACCAATTGACCATGATTCGCAAATTGTCTGCATTTTTCAGCCAATTGATCATCATTGGTAACAATACCACCTGCATCACCATATGCTCCCAAGTTCTTTCCTGGGTAGAAACTAAATGTTGCCGCATGGCTCGAGGCCCCTACAGACCACCCACCTCGGTCAGCCAGATGAGCCTGTGCCGAATCCTCTACAACAATTAAGTCATGCTTATCCGCTATTTTTTTTATCGCATCCATATCAGCCATTTGTCCATATAGGTGCACCGGAACAATGGCTTTGGTATTTGAATTTATTTTAGACTCAATTTGTTCTACATCGATTAAATAGTCTTGACCTATGTCCACAAAAATGGGTTTGGCTCCGGTCTGCGATATGGTTTCTGAGGTCGCTATCCATGAGCAAGCTGAGGTAATCACCTCATCTCCTTCTCCTATGCCCAGCATTTTTAGGGTGATATAAATCGCATCTGTTCCATTAGCCACACCAATACAATGCTTAGTCCCACATTGCCTGGCAAACTGCTCTTCAAACGATTTTATTTTTGCTCCGCCTATATAATTGGATTGATCTAATACCTCATGTATGGCTTGATCGATTTCGGTTTTATACTGCTGGTATTGACGCTGCAGATCAACAAAGGGAATTTTCATACAATATCATTTTTTGAGTAAGCGTGCAGGATTCCCCACATATATGCCAGGGACGATAATATTTTTAGTCACTACAGCTCCTGCTCCTATAACTACATCATCACAAATGTTCACTGGCAAGATAGTTGCGTTCGAGCCTATAGAAACTCTGTTGCCTACCATAGTTTCTTTCCAAAGAGATTGATCACCACCAGCTGGCCTTCCTTTACTAAAAAGGTCATTTATGAAACAAACACCATGGCCAATAAAGCAATCCATACCTATGGTCACTAACTCACAAATAAATGAATGAGATTGTATTTTTGTGCGCTTGCCAATTTTCACTCTCTTTTGTATTTCTACAAACGGACCCACAAAAGTGCCATCCTCTAAAGTGCATTCATAGATATTCACAGGCTGTATTATAGTCACACTGCTACCACAGGTTACATCACGAATAGAAGCTTCTATAATTTTGGGCTTGGTCATCTTATCTCTTGATAAATTTTATCAATGATTTCAACACTTTTTAGGCCATCAAAAGCAGAGGCACTTATAGAGGAGTTTCCTTGTAGGACCTCAACGAGGTTTTGATAAACCTGATCATGATTGGACATAGAACCACTATAACTTCCATAATTATTGGCCGTGTTGCCCCCTTTCAGATTTTTGATCTCAAAATTTTCAATGCTCTGATATTCCAATTCATTGAGATATTGACCGCCAATTTTCACGGTACCCTTATCTCCAAAAATGGTTAGGGAGCCTTCCATATTTTTTTGGTGCGAATTCACTGTGTAGTTAATGCTTCCGATCGCTCCAGATTGAAATTCTAAAGCCACAACTCCTGCATCCTCAAATTCAATGATTTCGTTATGAGCAAAATTCCTACTAAATCCTTTCACTGTTTTCACATCCCCCACAATCCAATAGAGCAAATCAATAAAATGACTAAACTGCGTATACAAGGTTCCTCCATCTAAATCCATAGTGCCCTTCCACGAACTAGCATAATAATCCTCATTTCTGTTCCAAAAGCAACTCAGTTGGACGGATTGTATTTTTCCTAATCTCCCCTCTTCAATGGCTTTTTTGACCGCCTCAACCGGTGGATTAAAGCGATTTTGTTTGATCACAAAAAGCCTTTTATTGTTACTCTCCGCACATTTGATCATTTCACCGCAATCATGCGCATTGATAGCGAGTGGCTTTTCGCACAACACATGATGGCCTGCTTTCAAACAAGCTATACTGTGCTTGGCATGTAGACCATTCGGCGAACAAATGGACATTACATCTATCTGAGATTCATTTGACAAAAGGTCTTCTAGCGAAGAATAAGCTTTACAATTGTATTCTTCAGCCAGTTTTTTTGCCTTTTCATAATCCGTATCACAAACAGCTATCAGTTCACCATTATCAATCATATGTTTGGCATGTCGTTGAGCTATTCTCCCACAACCTACGATTCCAAATTTAATTTTGCTCATTCGTTCAAATTTTCGCCAAAAATACCAACATGGAAGTTGATTGAGAAATGGTTTCGAATTTTAATGAATTTGCAGAGATATTCTATTCAAACCTTAATTTATCATAGATATATCACCATTCATCGAAATATTAGAATCTTCATTTACTGAAATCCCTTAACTTCGAACCATGCTGAACAATCAGTCCATATTCATTACTGGAGGAACAGGAACGCTAGGTCGCGCTTTTATCAAAAAAGCTCTTGCTGAATACCCAGATATCAAAGAGATTACGATTTATTCTCGCGATGAGATGAAACAGTACGAATTGCGCCGCGACTATCCGAGTTCATGCTTTCCAAAGATAAAGTGGGTCATTGGTGATATTAGAGATGCGGAAAGACTCAGTGACAAAATGAGAGGGGCTGATATTGTGATTCACACGGCCGCCATGAAGCATATACCAATCTGTGAGGAAAATCCTGAAGAATGCCTTAAAACCAATGTGGAAGGCACAAAAAATGTAATTCAGGCGGCTTTAGAAAATGGTGTCAAGAAAACAATACTTTCTTCAACGGACAAAGCCGTAGACCCTATTTCAATCTACGGCAATTCTAAACAAGCAGCGGAGAAACTATTTCTGAATGCAAGTAATGAGGTCAGTAAATTTGCCATTATTAGACTAGGTAACATTTGGGGTTCTAGGGGCTCAGTGGTGCCTCTATTTAAAGAATTGGCCAAAACTGGAATAATTCCGATTACACACCCAGACATGACCAGGTTTTTTTGTACTGAAGAGCAATCTGCTGAAAGTATATTTTACACAATACAAAATATGCAAGGAGGTAAAATTATCATCCCAAAAATGGAGGCTCGGAAAATTGTGGATATTGCCCATGAAATAGCACCCGATTGTGAACATCGAATTATTGGACTGAGGGGGTTTGAGAAAGTTGGGGAGAAGTTGGTATCAGATATTGAGTTGGATCATCTTCATAAGTTTGATGAATATTGGGTAATATCTAAATTTTTACCAACAAACTCAACGGCACAAGACTTTCAGTCATTAGATAGCAGTTCGTTCCTAAATTATAAATTGAACTAATGGGAGTTCAGGATCTTATTATTACTCCCTTTTACTTCTTTATTCTGCTTATCGCAGCATATATGATCCGCCCCTATGTAACTAATCAGGATACTAAGCCTTATTTTATTCCCGGGCTGTTCGTGAAATTTATTGGGGCTATTGCTCTTGGCCTAATTTATCAATTTTACTATGGAGGTGGCGATACCTTTACCTTTCATACACATGGAAGTCGATGGATATGGCAAGCTTTTATGGATAACCCAGGTATTGGATTAAAACTATTCTTTACAGAAGCGGGTGACTATAATGGTCAATCGTACAAATACATTTCTCGAATTTGGCAATTTAGAGACTCTTCCTCTTGGTTTGTTATAAAACTAACAGCTTTCTTTGACCTTATCACCTTTGGGACCTATGGAGCAACTGCTCTTTTTTTTTCGTCATTTTCTTTTTTAGGTAGTTGGGCGTTGTATCTCGCATTTTACAAATTAAGGCCAAACCTAAAAAAACATATTGCATTAGCTGTACTCTTCATACCTTCAGTTATTTTTTGGGGGTCTGGTATTTTAAAAGACACAATTACATTTGGGGCCTTAGGTCTAATTACTTATTTGCTTTTTGAATTAACCATTCATAAAAAGTCAACTTTCATCCACATAGTCAGCCTTGTTTTCTTTTCCTGGATAATCCTGTCTATCAAAATATACATATTGTTATGTTTCCTGATAGCGGCGTCGGCCTTTATGATTTTTCAATACACTAGTTTCATAAAAAAACCAGTGATTAAAATAATGGCAATGCCACTGATAGGAGTTGTTTTTGGAGGTGCGGGTTTTTTTGCTTTGCAGAAAGTAAGCCAAGAAGACTCAAGATACGCATTGAACAACATTGCTCAAACAGCTGCTGTAACTGCTTATGACATCCGTGCAGGCTGGGGAGCTCGCCTAGGTGATACTTCAAGTTACAATCTAGGAACTTTAGATGGAAGCCTCACTAGTTTTATCTCCCTTGCACCGAAAGGCATAGTTGTCACCTTGTTTAGACCATTTCTTTGGGAAGCACAAAACCCTTTAATGCTTTTGGCTGCATTAGAAAGTTTGATGGTTACTCTACTCACTCTCAATGTAATTTTCACAATCAAGATTCGAAAAATATTTGATTTCATTCAAACACCAATTGGCATTTTTTGCCTTACCTTCACTTTGATTTTTGCTTTTGCGGTGGGGGTAAGTACTTCTAATTTTGGAACATTGATGCGATATAAAATTCCTGTCATGCCATTTTTTCTCACTTCACTAATTTTTCTATTAGGTAATAAAAAATGAAAAATGTTCTGATTCTTACCAACCACTTTATCCCTTCGGATGTTATTGCCAGCTTTAGAGCAAAAGGATATGCCCTTAACTTCAAAAAACATGGTTTGTACCCAATTGTGGTTACAAGAAACATAATAGAGCGGCGGGAGGCCGAATACATTATTGAAAAACATGAATTGTACGAAGTTCATAGGCTTCCAACTAAACAAAACTCAGGAACAACAAACCGAGATAGATGGATTTACAATAGACATGCATTTATCCAATCGCTGTTCGGCTATATCGATCGCTCACCCGAAAATATTGCCACATATGATACATTTTCACATTACCTCGAAGGTCTATTGAAAAGACAAAAAATTGATTTGACCTTATCCATATTTTCCCCATTTTGCTTGATCCGATTAGCTCATGACATCTATGATAAAAGTGGAATCCCATACGCCGTTGATTTCAAGGATCTTTGGGACAATAGATACTGCAACTTAAATTTTGCCCCTACCATTAAAGATAAAATCTACAATTTCATTACACGTTTTTACCTTAGGAAATGGGTTTCAAAATCAAACTTAACCATTCACACCAGTGCACCTTGGAAAGACCTAACAGACAAATTTTTAAAATTTGACATACAAAAGTCTATTGTAATACAAAATGGATACGAAAAAGAACTTTTTGACTCTTTACCTGAAAAATCCAATCAAAAGTTCACCATCAGTCATGCTGGTTCACTTTATAATAATCAAAAATTAGAACTAATTGTTGATGGATTGAAAATGTTCTTATCCAAAAACTCAGAGGATGTCAAAGTTGAATTTATTGGTGGTAATGTTGGGCATGAAAAAGACACCTCTGTGATTGGCAAGCGATTCCGAATCAAAAACTATCTAACAAAAGAACTACCCGCAGAAAATTTTGAATTCATTGATAGAATCAGCCGCATAGATCTCCTTAACAGATTAAAAAAATCAGATGTTTTGTTATTTCCTACATTTCCTTTGGCCCCGGGCACGTATTCTGGGAAGATATTTGAATTTCTTGGGTTAAAAAAATTCATTCTTGCAGCTCCCAATGATGATGGTGTCGTTGATGAGCTCATCCATGAAACAGGAGCAGGCATCAGTGCTAACACGGCAGATGATATTTTAGAACAACTACAGCAAGCATTCGACTTATGGAAACTAAAAAAACCGCTATACTATGGGAAGCAGGAAAAAATCATAACTTATAGCCGTGAAAAACAAGCTTCGGTCTTAGCCTTTCATCTCAAAAAGAATTTTTTCCAAGCTAGTTATGAGTAGAATCAAGTCGATACTAAAAAAATGGATCGCCAATTTAGTCAATGAGATTTTTTGGAGAAAAAATAGACCTGTAACTAAAATCAATAAGGTCGTAATTCTCTACTTCGTTGCTCTCGAATCCAAAAAAAATCAACTTTGGTCTGACGGGTTTACTAGTGCTATTGACTTTTTAAAGGGTGACTTTTATGATTTTAACTGGATCAATCTAGCTCAAGAAAAACCGACAAAGAAAGAGTTAGAGTCATTTGATCTGGTGTTAGTCAAAAGCAATTGGAATTGGATCCCGGATATGTACTGCCGAAAAACACTTCGCGGAAGTCGCACGCCTCGAGGACTTTTAATTTCAGGTGTAAACCCTGCACCGACCATCCGCAAGCAATGTTTCTATCAAATTCTTTGGTACGAAACATTTTGGTACAAGAATCAAATAAGTATGCATCCAAATACCTTTCATGGTTTCGGAATTGACACAGAAACATTTACTAACCAATCCCAAACAAAGGACTACGACTTTGTAACAGTCGGCGGATTTGTTCCGCACAAAAGACATGACCTTTTTATGCAACTAAGAGGAAAGAAAGCAGCAATAGGTGATATGTCATTTGAAAATTCAAAAGAAATTATAAATACGCTAAAGAAAAATAAAGTTGACGTCTTTGACTTTTCTAGTCAGGCTGACCTTAATAGACTCCTTAATAAGTCACATACTCTTTGCATATCTGCAGGAATTAGAGGTGGTGGTGAACGAGCAGTGCTTGAAGCAAGATCAAGTGGAACAAACGTGAAATTATTACAAAAAAATAGCAAACTTACTGAGTTACTAACCAGTCCTATTTGGTCATCAAACTACTATGCATTTCAATTACTAAAAGGAATTGAGAGTATCAGTCACTCTAAAATAAACAATGGGTCCAATCTGATTGAAAGCAATAGAATCCTAAGCGCGGGCTATTTGTCGTATCATCGGGGTGATATGAAAATTTTGGGAGATCAGTATATCGAAATAGGTAATTATTGCTCGTTCGGCAACAACGTTAAATTCATCACGTCAAATCACGACTATAACTTCCCCTCCTTGCAAGGCACATTCTACAAAATAAATTTTAACCAAAAGCATCCTGGAGAACTACCTCCCTATTCTAGTGCCAGAACCAAAGGCCCAATCATGGTTGGTCATGATGTATGGATAGGAGACAATGTAACAATACTTTCAGGCGTGAGTATTGGTCATGGGTCGATCATCGGCACTGGCAGTATAGTGACAAAAAACATAGCTAATTATAGTATTGTAGGAGGCAATCCTGCCATGCATATCAAAGGTCGATATTCAGAAGAAATCATCACTTTAATGTTGGAATTGAAGTGGTGGAACTGGTCACCAAAAAAAATCAAAGCCAATCAAAATTTCTTCAATGCGAACCTTAATCAGCTATCTATAGATGAAATAAAAGAAATACTCGTATGAGACTCTGTTATTATTCCGATAGTTACAATGTAGGTGATGCACTCAATGCATGGTTATGGCCACAGTTATTTGAAGAATTAGAGGATTTCCATTTAGTTGGCATTGGTTCTATATTATCATATTCTTTTTTAAAGACAAAACCTGAACTAGATGATAGTCGGGTTAAAAAAATTGTCTTTGGGTCTGGAGCAAGAAGTGAAAAATTAGATTTTAAATTTGGTTTGGACTGGGAGATTAGATTTTTAAGAGGTCCTCTATCATCTGCAACTATTACCAAACAAAACAACAACTTTATTACAGACAGTGCTTATGCCATTGCTCTGCTGCCACAGTACAGCGCACTAGTGACACAACAAAAAAAATATGAAATATCACTTGTTCCCTATTTTAGGAGCATGAAATATTTTGACTGGAAAATGTTTACCCGCCAAACCGGTGTCCACATCATACCGAGTACGCTAGACTGCACTACATTTATTACCGAAGTCAGCCAATCCAAACTTGTAATTGCAGAAGCCATGCATGGTGCAATAATTGCAGACATCCTTCGTGTCCCTTGGCTTAGGTTAAAACTTAAAGCACATCACTTTGAACAAGAGGCCACCTCTGAATTCAAATGGTCGGATTGGCTATTATCTATGACTTTGAAAAATAAGACATTCTCAATCCAAATTCCGCATCACTTATCTTTTACTGTCAGATATTTTCCATTGTTTATTCAGCGATATATCAATACCAAATTGTTGATAAGGGCTATTCAACGTTCTTCTTCAAAAACAACCTCTTATCAATTGAGCATTAAGCATATTTTCAATCAAAAAGTCACACAACTTAAAAAAGAAGTTGATTGGCTTAGACAACATTATTCAAATTGAAGAATATGGTTAAAGCTCTATTAATTAGCAATTTCGAATCGCATCCGGTCAATTCCGGCAGAACTACACGCCTAACCAACCTTGTTGATCATCTAAATGATCATTGCAATATTGAATGCCATCTTCTTGTAATCTCCGATAAAGAGAAGATGTCTGATGAAACAAAAAATTATTGGGGAGACCGATTATTCTCCTTATTCACTCCAAAAAAAATTAGCTGGAAAAAACATAGTCTATTTGACAAAATAGTGGCACGGCTAAAAAAATGGATTTTGAGAAAATATTATCAAAACATAGATGTCGATACATTGTATGATCAACGTCTTGTACCTGCCATTGAAAAAATCCAAGCCACTTATTCATTCGATATTATCATTAGTGAATACATATTTATGTCTGGATATCTCAAATGTTTTCCAGAAAGCCATAAGCTCATAGACACTCATGACGTTTTCTCAAATCGGTTCAAAATATTCAGTCAGCAAAATATAGCACTGCCTCTTGAAAGCTGTTCATCAACGGACGAACGCAAAGCTTTGCTCAGAGCTAATGCAGTAATTGCAATTCAAAATAATGACAAAGACTATTTTAAGAAACTTACTCAAGGTAAAGTACCAGTAGCTACGGTTGGTTATCTATATGAGCATAGACAAGTCAATTTAAATGAATTGCAATTCAATAACACACTTCTATTTTTCGCAACAGCTACCTCGTGGAATATCAGTGCCTATAATACAATCTTAACAGAAATACTTCCAAAGCTGAAAGAGCAAAATATAGAGTTTCATACTATCGTAGCTGGAAGTATCACAAAACATATTATACCAAAAGAGGAAATAGAATACATTCCTTATGTAGAAAACATCCAAGAGCTATATGATCGTGCAGATTTGATAATCAATCCAACATCGTTTGGCACAGGCTTGAAAATAAAATCTATTGAGGCACTCAAATACAATAAATTGGTTGTGGCTCACCGACATGCCTTTTTGGGTGTTGAGCAGGTAGAGCAAGCTGTCAGCCTAGCCTCAAATAGCAAAGAGATGAGTCAGGCAATTATTGAACTACTTTCATCTGTCTCGACAAGAGATAGATTGAGGGCAGGAATTGCAAATTTCAATCAGAGCTATTATCAACAGAATTTGAATTCATTAAAAAAACTAACCTCAACCTCATGACCTCGAGGATTTCCATATTGATGCCAGCCTATAATGCGGAAGCCTCGATCATAAGGGCAATTGATAGCATACTTTTACAGACCCATCAAAATTGGGAACTACTCGTGTTAGACGATTGCTCCACAGATCAGACGATGCGTCTTATTCAATCTGTAAATGACTCAAGAGTAAAGTTCTATTCGAATCCAAAAAATCTAGGTTATTTAAAAAGTTGCAATCTACTTTTTGAAAAATGTACAGGTGACTATATTACGTTTCAAGACGCTGATGATTATTCTGATCCAAAAAGGATTGCCTTACAACTGGCTGAATTTTCTAAAGATAATGACCTTGCGCTATGCGGTACACAGATTTATTTGTTTGATAACAAATCTAGATCCGAAAGGAGATATCCTATGAAGGACACGGAATTGAAAAAAGAATTACCTCACAGCTTTCCGTTCTGTGGAGCTACTATAATGATCAAACGTGAAATGTATGAAAAGTATGGGGGCTACCATGAGGCATTTGATCGCATAGGTTATGAAGACTATGAATGGGCAGGACGAATAATTTTAGAAAATAAAGCAATAAACCTTCCTGACGCCGTCTATTACTATCAATATTCGGAAAATTCAATTACAAAAAACATTACGGCAGCCGAAAATTTCATCAGCTTTGAATTGGCTCAATACATGCTCTTCGAAGGCGTAAGCTCGAAAAAATTAATCGAAAAGAAAAAAGAACAGCTGCTTCTGCCTTTCAGGCAGGACCCATCACTGATGCATCGACGGAATTGTGATCTTCATGCATACAACAGAAACATTAACAAGCAGCGCCTGTCTGCATGGAATGCTTTTAGGATTAGACCTTATTATCTGATCAATATAAAGTACCTGATCAGTGCACTACTCAAACCTAATTCCAAATGAACCAACTAGTTCTTTTGACAATCGAATTTCCATATGGAAAGGGAGAAAATTTTCTTGAAACCGAGATCAAATACTTGAGTGAAAAATTTGACGCCGTCTTCGTCATTCCCTCTAGAAACAACAACAACCCTACCCGACAATTGCCAAAAAATTGTCAATTACTGAACGATTTGAGTAAACTACCAAATGAAACTTTTTCCTTTAAAAAGTTTTTGAAATTTTGGAATCAAGCCTTAGTTGTATATATCTATACACTTCTTTTTTCTGCCCATCGGGTAAAATATATAAAATATATCGGCAGCTTACTTCACCACCTATATAATGATATATCTAAGCTGGAAACATTGGAAAACCTAGTGGAGAAGAAGCACCTCAAAGATGCCCTGTTCTACGACTACTGGATGCTAAATGATGGAATTTCACTAGCGATCTTAAAACGACAAAATAAAATTCGAAATCTAGTGTGCAGAGCGCATGGGTTTGACTTATATGACGATGTACATGTAGAGGGAGTCATTCCTTTTAGGGAGTACAAAGTAAAATACTTTCAAAAAATATACTGCATTTCGGAGCACGGTCAAAATTATCTCAAATCGGTAATCACCCCAAAGCACGCGAAAAACAAAGTACTTAAAAGCTATTTAGGAGTTCCTGACCCAAATGAAATACTTGGAACAAATCAAAACAAACTTCCTCAAATAGTGTCCTGTTCGAGTATGACCGACAACAAATCTGTAGACCTCATTGCAAAAAGTATCTCCAAAATGAAAACTGGTTGTCAATGGATACATTTTGGAGATGGAATCAACATGAAAAAGGTGGCTAAATTAGTTGCAGAATTTCCACCACATATTTCTGTTGACCTTAAGGGTCATGTTCCCAATTCGCACCTATTAGGTTATTATAAAAAAAACTCCATCGACATATTTATATCCATGAGCAGAAGTGAAGGGTTGCCTGTATCTATGATGGAAGCCCAATCTTATGGCATACCTATAGTCGCTCCTCACGTAAATGGCATACCTGAAATAGTAAACCATAAGACTGGCATCTTAATCGGTGATCGTGCAACAACAGAAGAAGTAGCAAAAATTTTGGATGACATTCTCTCTAGAAAAATTCCCTTCAACAAGGATGAAGCACGTCAACATTATTTAGATAATTTTAACGCAGACAGAAATTATACTGCTTTCGCAAATGACCTTTTGAAACATACAATCGCTAAAAATGAATAGTATAACTAAATGGTCTAAAGCAATTCGTTCACTATTACTTTCCATCAAATACCATCGGTGGAATAATAGATTAGCTCAGAAAAAGGATATTCTGGACAGACCTGGGTTATTAGAATTACATAAAAACAATATCCATTACTTTGGCAAAGATGAAGTCATCGAATTCAATAAAGAAAGTTTCCAATTTATTAATCGTTCTGAATCTACTCAATGCGAATTTTTCAGTCGAATTCTTACCGAAAATGCATTAACCATTCCCAAACCATTCTATGTCCGCTTATCCAATAGCCATCTCGTTGGGCATTACGCAGTAGTAGTTCAAGATGGTAAAATTTTATTGGAATCCACTTACAATACACTTTTCTACCTACGTAAAACTGGAGATGCTAAATATTTGATGAACCTTCGTTTGGCAAAAAAGAATGACCATCACTTCAAAAAGGCCATTTCGCTCGTCAACATATTAGATTCCAGTTACTTTTTTTGGTTAACTAATTTCCTCCCACAACTTGAACCTCATTTACCTGAACTCTTAAAAGACACCAATTTTAAAATCATTGTAGCAAAAAAACCTAAACGTTTTCAAATCGAGACCTTGCACCACCTTGGTTTAGAAAAAAACTTATTTCAATGGGATAAGACTCATGCACATGTCGAACACCTTATCGTACCTTCGGTGTTGAATGCTCACATACCCTACGACCAATATCAGCTAATCCAATTATTATCTCCTAGGATGATTCATTGGCTGAGAAGTGCTTTTATAGTAAACAAGAAGGAGCCACTAAAAAACATCTACATTTCACGTGCCCAGTCCTACGGTCGTCAGTTGATCAATGAGGACAAACTACTTCCTTATCTAAAAAGCGCAGATTTTGAAAGGGTCTTTTTAGAAGACCTCTCATTTTCTGAGCAAGTGAGGCTTTTTGCCTCTGCCAATAATGTAATAGCCACACATGGAGCTGGACTTATCAATTTAATATTTTCGTCCAATGCCAACATTATAGAATTTTTTCCTGCTAAATGGACATTAAACCGAAGCAATATTTTTCAGCTATCCAATCACCTTGATCACAGGTACAAGTTCATCCTGCTCGATCCGGTCAACAAACAGCTCGATATGAAAATAGCTATTGAGGACATGAAAGACATCATAAAAAAGCATGTTAGATAGATGTAATTACAAAAAATTCGAACTATAAGATTCAATTATTGAAACGATGAAGTCTATTATAAAAAAAATCTTTCGTCAAGAAACCTACGCTTACAAAAGCCTGTCCCGGGTATATCATATTCGGTCTTATTGGAAACCTACATATGCCCAAATTGACCAAATGTTGGAAAGGTATCTCGAAAACAAAGAAACAATACAATTTATCCAAATTGGCGCCAATGATGGAATCACAAATGATCGCTTGAACCAATGGATCAGACGTGGTAATTGGCAAGGTATTTTAGTGGAACCAGTACCCTATATTTTCAAGCAACTCAAAAATAATTATTCAAATCACAACAACCTTCAATTTGAAAACGCGGCTGTATCGCATGCAGATGGAACCATTTCCTTTTACAGTATAAACCCAAAAATGAAAGATCGTATTCCTAACTTTGAAAGGATGGGTACACTTAATCGTGAGATTTTGGAAGCCATTGCAAAAAAAATTAATGAACCTGATATGATCTTAGAGCAAACCGTAGATTGTATTTCGTTTGCCTCCTTAAAAAAAAAGTACAACATTTCATTTTTGAATCTTCTTCTTATCGACACTGAGGGGTTTGATCATGAAATATTGAAAATGATCGATTTTAATTGTCTTACTCCCGAGGTTATCATATTTGAACATGTTAATATGAGTAATTCAAATTACAGGGAGAGCCTTAAAAAACTGAAGAAAAACAATTACAAAATGTATCGGCTTGGGTTGGACACAATGGCGATTCAAAAACAACTGAACATTAAAAAAATTTCGCTTCGTCCATGAAATACTTAAGGAACAAAACAATCTTGATAATCTCCCCTGAAGCCTGGAGCCAGCTGCATGTCTCTAAACACCACTATGCGAAACATCTGACCTCACACAACACCGTTTACTTTTTAAATCCTCCTTCTGACCGTTTTAAAATCACATCTTCTGAGGAAAAAGGCTTGTATGTGATAGATAATAGTTCTCTTCGCGGCGTGCACTATTTGCCTCCTTTTCTATCTCAATATATTACTGCTTGGGAGATTAGTCAGTTGGAAAAAAAACTAAGCACAAAATTTCACATCATTTGGTCATTTGATCCTTCAAGATTGTTCAACCTCAAACGGCTAAAACAAAAGCTAAGAATCGCTCATCTAGTTGACCTTAACCAAACTTATGAAAGAAACATACTACTGAAAACTGCCGACCTGGGACTCACCGTTACGAATTCTATCAGCAAAAAACTATCTACGAACAAACTTATTGTGCATAACATAGGCCACGCCTGTGCTCAACATATATCGACTTCATCCTCACCCGACCCAAAAAAACTACCTGGAGTAAATAAGGTCAAAGCAATTTATATTGGGAATTTGATTAGGGATGCCGTTGATTGGGAGGTACTTTATCAAACTGCAAAAAAATACCAAGAGGTAGATTTCATTTACTTTGGTTCTGATGAACGTGAAATTAAAAAATTAAACGAAAACAAGGACTTTCATTACCTATGGGAATGTTATCAACTCACCAATACTCATTTTCCGGGTAGAATTGTTGCTAATCAAATTCCTCAGACCCTTCTATTAAGTAACATTCAGCTTATTGCCTTTAAAACATCGTTTCATAAAGAACAAACCAATTCTCACAAAATATTAGAGTACATGCAATCTGGTCGAGTTACAGTGGCAACATATACAGAAGACTTTGACGGAAACGACGAATTGATGGTAATGTCTGAACACAATCACGAATATGTGTCATTGTTTAATAAGGTACTAACAAGCCTCGATCAATTCAACTCTGATGGACGAATGGCAAAAAGAAAAAAACTAGCTCAAGAAAACTCTTACGAGAAAAAAATAGAGTTAATCGACCATTTAATAGCCTCACATGTCAAAAAATAATCAAATGGTCTCCATTATTACTGCAGCATTCAACGCAAGTAAGTATGTATCTGAAACCATTGAATCAGTACTTCGCCAAGAATACACCAACTGGGAACTGATTGTAGTAGACAATAACAGTAATGATAATACGCTCCAAATTGTCAAATCATTTGCAGACAAAAGGATTATTGGAATCTCTGAATACAAGCAAGGAGTGGGACATGCCAGAAACGCAGGACTCAAAATAATGAAAGGAAGTTTTTTTTGTTTTCTCGATGCAGACGATGTGATGCCTCCGACTGCACTTTCGTCTAGATTACAAATTTTCGAATCAAATCCAAATCTCGACTTTGTAGATGGTCGAGTTCAATATGTAGATGAAGTACTAGTCCCTATTAATAAGAAATATACTCCATCTTTTATTGGCATGCCCTTCGATCGTTTGTTGAAATTGGATTCGAGTTGTCTCTTTGGCAATACCTGGATGATCAAAAAAGATCCTACTGAAAATTACACCTTCCAAACGGATATGACCCATGCAGAAGATTTATTTTTCTATCTCAGTATTAGTCGAGGCAAACAATATAGCTTTACCTCGGACACCGTGCTGCTCTATAGGCAGAGGGAGGGTTCGGCCATGAGTGATATTCGAGGGCTAGAAAATGGATACATCAAACTCATCAAAAAAATAAAAATTCGACTTAATACCCCCTTTAAAACCTTGTTTTTACTCAAATTGAAAATCGCCAAAATAATGTGCTTGTCCTTCTTGTTTCATGATCGTAATTTTGTAGCAGCAATCAAATCTCCAATCAGAATACTAAAGGCTTGAAAAAAAACAGCATACTTGTTTTAATATATAATAGCTATAAAGATCCACTATTTCAGAACTTGCTTTTAAACTATATCAAGTCGCTTAGTGAAAAAAAAGATTTCCGATTTGACCTGATCACATTCGAGCAGACGGCATATGCAATGAGCAAAAGTGAAATGATCATTGAAAGTAAGAAGCTCAAGAAATGGAATATTCATTGGCACCCACAGGTTTTTCATACGGGTCGTTTTTTATTATTTCAAAAGTTTATAGATCTACTCACAACACTATGGGTATTAACCAAGATCAAACTGAAATACCGCTCGACGCATATTTTTGCTTTTGCCAATGTGGCCGCTGCGTTGTCTTGGATGGCCAGCAGAATACTGAAGATGAAACTAGTTATTTATAGTTATGAGCCACACAGTGAATTTTTGGCAGAGCTGGGACATTGGAAACGGTCAAGTTTGAAATACAGATTACTTAGTTACTTAGAAAAACGTGCTGGCATAGACGCGTCACATGTTATGACAGGAACCAAACATGGTGTAGAGCTGCTCAAGTCTTTTCGATCAAAAGCTACCATATTCCGAGCACCAACGGCTGTAGACCCGAATGAATTTTATTTCAGAGCTACAGCCCGAAAAACGCTCAGACAAAAGTTTAATTTAGATCAAAAGTTTGTGGTTCTATACATTGGCAAATTTGGTGATCTGTACTATGAACAAGAAGTCATCCATTTGTTTCAAGGCATACTTGATATCATTCCTAAGTCACACTTGATGATAGTGACAAGATTTAATCATGATAAGGTAAAAACTTGGCTTTCTTCAAGAAAAATCCCGCCTGAATCATATAGCCTTAATCAGGATATTGCGAATGAAGAGGTAAAAGAATATATATCTGCGGCAGATATAGGCATTAGTGCCGTTCCACCTTCATTATCTCAAAAATACAGGTCACCTACCAAGGTAGCTGAATATTTGCTATGTGGGCTTCCCTATATCACTTGCAAAGGCGTATCAGAAGATGACGAAGTGGCTGAACAAGAAGGTGTTGGTATCGTAGTAGAAAAATTTTCCAGAACTGAAATTCGTTTTAAAAAGTCCGAATTATTGGCAATTGCATCAACTGAAAAAGAGAAATTAGTTGCAAAGCACCGTTCAGTTGGTTTAGAATACAGATCAAAAAAAAAAATTGATGATTTGCTTTTTGAGATATTCACAAAATAATTAAGCAAGGTTGAATCTGATTGAATCCATATCAAATATTTTTAAAGGCCTCAAAAGGAAAAATTCTCTAGTACAAAATATTAGCATTGTATTTTCTGGAAACGTGTTTTCCATTCTATTACAACTAACTTTTGCACCAATATTAAGCCGTATTTTTAGCCCTCAAGCATATGGTGAATATGCATTATACAACCTTATTATAAGCAACATTACTTTTTTCTCTGCTTTATCACTTCCTTCAGTTTATGTTCTCCCAAAAGAGGAATACAAATTTCTTGCTTTATCAAAAGTTGTTTTTTTAAACGCTATTGCAATTTCCATATTAAGTTTTTTCACCTATTTCTTATTCAAACCGTTATTTGATTTCGAAGTTTCTATAAAAGAAATTGTAGGGATCTTTGGAGTATTACTGATAACTATTATCAATACCACTCAATCGCATTGGAACATAAGGAAAAAAAGATTTCTTAAGAACACAAAAATGAGAGCTGCTTGTAGTTTTATTGGCAAGTCAGGAACTGCAGGAATTGGGAAGTATTTAGCCCCAAACGGATTTGGACTATTATCAGGTAATTTCATTTCAGGATTTTTGGCCCTTTTCCTCACACTCAAAAGACAACAACTCATTGTTTTATTCAGATACTACACTAGTAGTAATTGGAAGGAGTTGATCGCCACCTTAAAAGAAAATGTAAATGTGATAAAGTACATTTTTCCCGCAAGATTAATCACCAAATTCTCCTCAGACCTGCCCATTATTGCGATTGGTGCACTAATGGGCGTCCAACAGTTAGGGCATTACACCTTTGCTCTGACATTTATTAATATGCCTATTCAATTGTTTGAAAATTCCATTTCCCCAGTAGTTTTTCAAAAAGCAAATGAATTATACCTTACTTCCAGGACAGCGTTTGAGGATTTTTTCGTTAAGTCATTTAAGCACACGGTATTTATCAGTTTAGTTCCTTTGACGGTAATATCACTGATTGCACCTAGTGTCTTTGAATTTGCCTTTGGAACAGAATGGAAGGACGCTGGCTATGTTGCTAGTTTACTCTCCACAAAGTATATTATTACTACAGTGCTTGCTCCCTATACAAGCTTTTGGAGAATTATGAAAAGGGAAAAAAGGCTTTTTGCACTTACTACAGCCTCGTTTATTTTCAGAAATGGCCCATTGCTTTTGCTTTTTTTAGATATAGGTTTCTTCAGATTCCTTTACATTTACTCCATAGTATCATCTATTGCTCCACTTATAAACCTTACAGATCTTATGTATTCTGTCTTACCTAGGAGGCGAGCCAGCAAAATTTGGACTATAACCATTCTATTGATCCTCTTGAGTTTTATAATTATTGGCCTAAATAGCTACCAAATTATTTTTGAAAATGTCAGATAATAACAATTTCATGTTTAAGGACTTAGAGTCACAAGAATTTCTTATTCCAGAACGTCTAAGGTCATGGTGGAAGAACTATTTAACAAATCATAAAGCAAGGTATGAATTCACAATTCAAAACTTTATTTCTGATTCTCAAAGTGCAATCTTAGAGATTGGGAGTATTCCTTGTCATTTGTTATACATGCTAAAACAACTTGGACATCAAGTTAAGGCTGTGGACCTAGCACCCGAGAGGTTATCTGAATTTATTGAAAAAAATGGATTAGATGTTAAGAAAGTTGATATTGAGCAAGAACAATTGCCTTTCCAGGACAACTCTTTTGATTTGATTCTGTTTGCAGAAGTACTTGAGCACTTGCGCATTAACCCCTTATTCTGTCTAAAAGAAATTTATAGAGTTCTTAAACCAAATGGAAAGATAATTTTATCGACACCCAATATATCAATACTAAATAAAATCAATTTTATAAGAGGATTGGGCTATCAGGGGAATCCGGTAGAAGAGTTTTCTAAGCTCGAAAAAATCGGTCACATGGGACACATTCGTCTGTATGAAAAAAATGAAATTGAGCTGATGCTGACACATAATGGCTTTGGACAATTTCAATCTTGCTATTTTGGCGGTTATCCAAAAGGTCTGTTGGCACAATTATTAAAGCCCGTTTACGGACAAAAACTCAAGTCTAAAATTTTTATTAGTGCAAGTAAATAAAACCCTAGAAAAAGCAATAAGAATATTATTCCCCTTTTTACCAAAAAGGTTAAAGCATTATTTTCTAGAATTTTTGTGCAAAAGGAAAGGGAATGTCTTTTTTATAAAAAATACTGTTAACATAAGTGCTTTACCAAAAGGGATAAATTTTAAGAACATTATTTGGGGAGATAAAACAACTATTAACAAAAACACTACAATCGAAAACAACAGACTTCTTATTTTGGAAGATGAAGCCACCATTCCTGCAAATTCGAAACTAACCAGTTCATACAAACAGTCATTACCTCTAATTATTCCTAATACAAAGACTAAAAAGCGTTTTGAACAACTAAACTATCCAATAATAATTGTTCTAGGAACTGGCCGGTCAGGTACAGAAAGTATTATTAAAACCCTAAACCAAAGTGATGACAATTTAGGATATCACGAACCCTTTGACGAACTAATTGCTTTGTCAACTTGTCTGTTACATAAAAAAATTAGTAGGGATCAGGCTAAAAACATTTTGTACCATGTGTTTAAAAATTTTGACCACCAAAATAAAAATGTAATCATTTCTGATCAAAAATTTGCCAACCTTATACCAATCCTCAATGAGTTATTTGTCAACATTAAGTTTTTATGGATCATCAGATGTCCAAGAGACTTTATTAAATCAAGCTATTCTAGAGGTTGGTTTTCTGACAAAGAATTTGGTTTTTCAGAAAACCCCAACACCCCAGAAACTTACTCTAGTTCCATTTACAGTAGTTTCCGCATAGACGGATCTAAGTGTAATGAGTTTACCGAAAAAGTTTGGATGAAAATGCACCCATTCGAAAAAAATTGCTGGTACTGGTACTTCTGGAATAAAACAATCGAAACTCATGTGAAGGTTCTTCCCCAAAACCGGTATCGAGTATTTGACCTGTATACATTAAATAAAAATGTAAATGAACTTAGTAACTTTATCGGAACCCCTAAATTTGAGTATATAATTGCCAAATCAAATGTTGCGAATTACGAAAAAATCGACAATAATTGGCCGGATTCATGGTTACTATACCAAAAAAAATGGTGTGATGATTATTATCAACATTTACAATTAAAATACGATCTGTGAAACAATTCATTATACTTATGAATCTGTTCATTGCTACATTAACCTTTGGCCAGGCACCTTCGATATCTTTTACCTTCAAAGACAATGTTTGCAAAGAAGAAGGTCTTGGTATCCTTAACCAAAGCACTAACCAGCAAAGGATGGAATGGGATTTTTGTGTTCAAGATATGGAAAGTACTCCGTCTGCTACACATCTCATAACAAGCACTTCTCTAAATGGTCCATATAGTATTGAACTGCTCAAGGAGAGTGGACAATGGTATGGATTTATACCTTCAAGGAATAATGACGCTATTTATTTAGCCGAATTCAGCCAAGGTCTTAAAAACCCTCCTACTCTAAGTTCACTTGGTTCATTCGACAACAATTTATCAGGACCAAGTGGTATTTCTTTCCTAGATAGCTCGAAGAATTATTATGCCTATACCACTAATCTTGACAACGAGAGCATTATACGACTAGATTTTGGCAATTCTTTAACAAATACTCCAACCTATCAAAATTTAGGAAATTTCGGTCAAATAGTAAATCCAGATGGGATCAAAATCATCAATGATGAGCTGGATTCCTATAAGCTTTTAGTGACCTATGGCTCTACCGTAGCAATCATTGACTTTGGTGATCAACCGACTTCGTCAGGTACGATTTCATCATTTGTTGTGCCCAATGCAAGCCGACTCTGGGGAATTGATCTATATAAAGACGCTGGCAATTGGTATGGTCTAATTTCTTCTTTTAGTAATGGAAGGGTATTTCATCTCAATTTTGGAGCTAATATATCTACAACTCCAACCATCTCAGAATTACCCAACGGGGGATACAGTTTTGGTTCTCCTGCTGATATTCGTATTATTAAAGACCATGAAAACTACTATGGCGTTTTTCAGGCGAGAAACGGCCAAGTTTATAAGTACAGCTTTGGAACGAGCCTTTCAAACACTTCACCTAATGTAGCTCAACTTGGCAATTTTGGACTTTTTGGTACCAATTGCTCTGGACTATTTGCAGTACGCGATTCTTCAGAGTTCCTTGTTTTAAATACAGAGTTCACTACACATCGAATTAATGTTGTAAACTTTAAAAAAGATTGTGGATTGGAAAATGATGTTTATTATGAGAGTAATCCTAGAGTTTCATTAGCCGCTGCCGGAACCTATCCATTTACTATAACTGCCTATAACGATAGTACCTTTTCTGAAAGTTATGATGAAGTGACCGTTACTACAAACACCGCCCCTCCCATTTCCTTTACAGATAACAATAATGAATGCCTAGGCCAAGCCAATACTTTCACCCCCAGCGATATGGGATTGGCATCTTACGAGTGGTCCTTTGATGGAGGTGTCACAAGTGGATTCAGCAGTACAGCTGATACCACACATACTTTCAGCCAAGTAGGTGACAGCATAGTGTTTCTTACCGTCAGTGACGGGACTTGTTCCAACTTCGTGAAAGATACCATCTCCATTTATCCAGTGCCCACAATCCCTACCTTTTCCACTCCAGGAGCCCCCTATTGTACCGGAGCGGATTTGGCTTTTGAAAACCTCTTTGATGAATCCAACTACAACGGAGCCACGCTCACCTATGATTGGAACTATAATAGTGAAGGAAATACAAATGAGCGGGATGGAACATTTGCATTTGATTCAGAAGGGACTAAAACCATCACACTCACTGCCACAATTCCAGGGTGCTCTACTCCAAGTGCTGGGACCGATATCAATGTGATTGCCGGACCAGATGTCGGATTTAGTTTTGAAGACTTATGTCTGGAAGACGAAACACAATTCCACAATTCCACTACTGGCACAGGTATAACTGGTCAAACCTGGAATTTCGGTGATGGTAGTGGTACTTCTTCAGCTTCTTCACCCACTTATAGCTATGCTGCTCATGGTAATTATGATGTGTCTTTAACGGTGAACAACAATCAAGGCTGCAGCAATGAGTTGACCTTACCCATTACGATTGATGATAAACCAGTAGCTTCTTTCAACCATGGCCCGGCCTGTGAAGGTGTTGATATATCTTTCTTGGATGAATCAAGTGTTGACGGATTAGCAAATATCACCAGCCACGAATGGGATTTTGAAGGATTAGGTACTTCAACAAATCAAAATCCAAACTTTACATTTGATAGCCAAGGTTCTTATGATGTAGAACTTATTGTTGAAACCTCAGCTGGTTGTCGAGATACCGTAACTTCCACAGTCAACGTACTATTGGCTCCTGCGGCTAATTTTGAGGTGGATTTAGGTTGTATCAACACAGAAACTATTTTCTTGGATAAATCCGAAGGAGATTTTAGCAACCCAATCACCCAATGGATTTGGACCATAGACGGCAGTTTGGCATCCTATAGCTCCAGTTTTGGAGAAGTATATAATGATGCTGGTGACCATACAATATCATTATTGGTTAGGTCAGCGAATAGCTGCCAATCTGTGCACAATGATAATTTTACAATAAGCGAATTGCCTGTGGTAGATTTTACGGTTGAAAAAGCTTGCGACAATGAGTCGACAGTTTTTCAAGATGCTACTAACTCTTCATCTGCAGCCATTGAATCATACAGTTGGCAGTTCGATAATCAAGGGTCGAGCACATCCAATCCAGCTACTTACCAATTTACAAGTGCTGGAAGTTATACCGTTGGACTTAACATAGTAGATGAAACAGGATGTGAAGGATCTATTCAAAAAACTGTAACTATTCACCCTTCTCCCACAGCGATAATTAATGCCAGTTCAGATATTGGCCCTGCCCCTTTAATGATTGATTTCACAGATGAATCTCACAGCACCCAATCATCTTTTTGGTTGTTTGGAGATGAAGATGAATCTACAAGCTCGCAGAACAATCCACAATTTACTTATACTGATGAAGGCGACTATACTGCACAATTAATCAGCACCAATGACTTAGGATGTAGCGATACTACCTCTTTAGCCATTACGGTAGCTGATCCGATTTTAGATTTGGAGTTGGTACAAATCAGTACTGAAGAATCCGAAGAAAAAACCAGTGTTTCATTAACCGTGAGAAATAGTGGCAACGTAATCTTACACGGCTTTGATATCCGTATTGACCTGGATAACAATTCTTCCATTTTCGAAAGTTACGCTGGTACGATCACCCGAGGTAAAAGTATTACCTACCCTTTAAATTTCACTTTTTCCAGTGTAGGGAACAACATAGGCTATACATGTATCACCCTTTTAGATCGAGTGGAAGAATTTGAAGACATCAATATTGTCAACAACGAAAGTTGCATTGATTTCAATCAACAACTGATCATAGAGAACTCTTATCCTAACCCAGTTAGAAGTACTGATACAAAAATTCGATTCAATATGATCTTGCCAGCAGACGGGCCGGTTCAAATATTCCTCTTAGATGCTACCGGAGCAATTTTGTATCAGGACACATATATGGAGGCCAAAGCAGGGCTGAATAGTTTCTTTCTGGACATCTATTCTTTTGAACAAGGCATGTATTTCATCAAAACTGTCTATGACCAAAACGAATCGACCCAGCGATTCGTCAAGATGTGATGCTTTGCATCTAAAATTAGTTTGACCGTTCGACGACAATTCTAACAATTATTTCTTCTAAAAACATAAAATGTCCGAAGGTGGCATTTATGCATTAAGGGTTGATTTTTCATAGGGTGGCCTGTTTTTCTGCTTGTTTTCAGATTATCGAACAATCACCCGTTTAACTCAAAATGAAACATTCTATTGAAATAATAAAATTTCATTATTGAGATAGAATAATTACTAATCTTACTAATTTTGAACCGAAGAATATTTTGCAAATGCTAATGATTGGCAACACGAAAATCGACAAAACAGACAGGAAAATCTTAAAGATTTTGCAAGCAAATGGTAAAATTACCAATGCTAAGCTATCCGAAGAGATAGGTTTATCTCCGGCACCTACACTTGAAAGGGTGAAAAAACTCGAAAACTCAGGTATTATTAAAAGCTATCATGCAGAACTAGACTCTGCCATGCTTGGACTCGGAGTCAATACTTTTGTACAAGTTTCCTTGAAAGGTCATAATAAACCCAATATTGAAACTTTTCTAAGTAAAATTTCTGACATCGAAGAAATCATCGAATGTCATCATATCACAGGTTCAGGTGATTTTATCTTGAGGATTGTAGCCAAGGACATCGCCTCCTACCAACAGCTGATGTTGGAGAAGGTGAGCGACATAGATATTGTCGATAGCTTGCAGTCTATGGTGATACTTTCTACCTTTAAAAACAGTAAGGAGGTACCAGTACCAGCGGATAACTAAACACTGCCTTCAATGGATAGAAATCAGGGGTTTACTACTGATTTACAATTGATTTAGCAATGTTTCCATAATTATTTCAACTCTAGTTGATAAGTCCTTTATGACCAAAGAAAAAAATCTGATTTTGAATGCCATTCAGATCGATCAGCGTATCGTGAGAATGGCATACGAAATCTACGAAAACAATCTAGACGAAAAGCATCTCATCTTGGCGGGTGTCTCGGATAACGGGTTCGTATTTGCCTCATTGATGAGTAAGGAGCTTGAGAAAATCTCTCCACTCAAAACATCAGTTGTTCGGGTCGACATCAACAAAGAAGCTCCTTTTTTGGAAGAAGTACATCTAGATAAAATGGAAGAAAAGGAGTTGACCAAAAAATCAATTGTACTCTTCGATGATGTACTCAACTCAGGAAAAACAGCCGCCTTTGCTCTAAAAGCCTTCTTAAATACGAACATAAAAAAAATAGAAGTGGTTGTGATGGTCAATCGCAGCCACAAATCATTTCCTATTTACCCAAAATACAAAGGATACGAATTAGCCACTACCATCAACGAGCATGTAGAGGTAATCCTTAAAGGAAAAGAAAAGGGCGTCTATTTGTTCTAGCCATATACGTGGCTCTATTACGCGATCCGTTCGACAGAACTGCTGTTCTTTCTAGAAGGGCAATCGCTCTACTTACTGCAACATAGTATCACAATCAATCTCCCCAACCCTCTTCTCCAAGAGGGAGTTTTCTCGCACTTGTTGTGGAATCTATCTGATCGAGCAACAGCTGTCAAAGAAACAGATGCTGCAGGTAATTTCCCCCTTTTTGAAAAGGGGGCTAGGGGGATTAGTCCGCACACTATGCGCTAAACCCTACTCCTCCGGATACAATACCACTTGAATGTAAGCTTCAGTATTCAAATACTTTTTAGCTACCTCCTGAATGTCCTTGGCTGTCAAATCCTCAATTCGCTGATCTAACCATTTTACCTCTTGGTAATCATAGCCATTTACATGATACGTTTTTAGCACATTCATCCAGTAGCCATTAGTTTTCCAGTGCAATTCCTGATCTCTACGCTGAGCTTCCTTGATCTTATTGAGATTCTCATCAGAAACTCCCTTTTCTTGAATTTCTTGAATAGTCTCCAATGCAGAAGAAACCAAGTCATCGACATTCTCCGGTCCACAAGGAAAACTAATATTGAATTCGAAGCTTTCATAAGGGGATTTGCTGCTATAACCAGAAGCTCCCACACCGTAGACCCCACTTTTCTCTTCACGAAGTATTTCTACCAAACGAATATCTAGAATTTCTGACAAGCATTTCAGGTAATAGGAATCTTCTCGTGAATATTTCATTTCACCCGTAAACACCATGTTCACCATGCTCTTTGGCTCAGATCCTTTATACACTTTTTCATCAACCATTCCGCTTGGAGCACGCACACCACGATCGACCCATTCCTCTTCTTTTGTACTCGGGATGCCGCCCAAGTATTTTTCAATCATTGGGATTAGAGTCTCTTCTTCCACATTGCCAACAAACCAGAAAGAGAAATCCCCTGGGCTGGAAAATCTGTCTTTGTAAAAGGACAAGGCCTGATCCAAATCGACTTTTTGCAAATCTTCAGTAGTCGGGATACCTCCTCCCCTCATATTATCCTGAGACAGTATTTTTGCCATTCTATCCTGATAAAAGTAATTAGGATCTGACATAACATTTGAAAGGAAGGCCTCATTACGCTGCATTAAAGACTGATAGGCCGTCTCATCACGTCTAACCTCTGTGAAATACAAATAGGTCAATTGCAGCAGGGCCTCCAAGTCTTTCGGTGAAGAGCTACCTCTGAAACCCTCTTCGAGGTCACTGATATATGGCTGCAGCCCAACAGATTTACCTGCCAATACTTTCTGAAGGTCGGTATACGAATAAGCTCCAATACCGCTTAACCCTACAATATTGGTAGCAAACGAAGCCGACCAATAGACACTATCTTCCGCCAGAGAAATACCGCCTGAGCGATGTGCCATAAACTGAATCTCGTCATTCTTATAATCAGTAGATTTAATAAAAACTTGAGCCCCATTGGAAAGTTTAATAGTAGTTACCTCCAATCCTTCAATAATAGATTTTTCGACTACCTTTCCTGGAGTAGGTTCGTTCTGAATTAATTGATCACTCAAAACTAAGTCCTGTAGCGCTTCTGGCTCGCTTTCATCCGATGCCTTCACCCAAGCCAATAAATCTTCTGTAGTTGGAAGCATTACGTCTTCCTTTTCTGGCGCGGTCAAATAAATCACTCTATTTTCTTCATTAATCTGTGCTCCAATTATTGCATTCACTTCATCCAGCTTGATACCCTCTAAATATTTTTTTGTGAAAGCATATTCATAGTCAATACCAGGCACTGGCTCTTTCTCTAAGAAATGGTTCACTAGTTCGTCAACAAGTCCGGCTGATTCGGTCTTATCTCTTTCGTTATACGCTCTTTCATAAGCCTCCATCAAATTCAACTTTTCAGTTTTCAATTCAGAAGCTGTAAATCCATGTAGCTGCACTCTTTTGACTTCGTTCATCAAGGCTCGCACCCCGCCTTCTACGTCATCTGGTTTAGGCACTGCAAAGCAAGAAAATGCGCTTTTACTTCTGGTAATAAAAGACCCGATCGAAGTCGAAGCGTATAGATATGGAGGTTTTGCCTCTTGCAGCAGATCTCTTAGACGCTGATTGATCATTGAAGTAAACAAACTTTGGATCAGCCCCTTCCGATAATCATTCCCAGTTACTAGTTCCTCTGAATCAGATTTATACATCAAGTTGAAAATAATATTAGTAGCTTCTTTATCAGATGCTACTGCTACTAATGGTTCCAAATTATCAGGGACTGATATTTCTTCTCTTGGGCGCTCATTTTTAGGATTTTTAAAAGCCGAAAATTGCTTCTTTATCTTCACCTCCATTTGATCCACATCGATATCTCCAACAGCGATCACTGCCATTAAATTTGGACGATACCAATCTTTATAGAATCTTTTTATTGTTTCTGGCTCAAAGGTTTCTAATGTCTCTTTGGTTCCTATAGGCAAACGGTCCGCATATTTTGACCCTTTGAAAATAACTGGCAAATACTCTTGTACCATTCGCATTTGCGCACCCTGCCCTAGTCTCCACTCTTCAATCACCACTCCTCGTTCCTTTTCTATTTCTTCCGAATTAAAAAGCAAATTACCTCCCCAGTCCTGAAGAATAGTCAATCCCTTATCAATGATGGCTTCATCGTCTGAAGGGATAGGCAAAATGTAAACCGTCTCATCAAACGAGGTATAAGCATTCAAATGTGCCCCAAATTTCACGCCTACAGACTGCAAATAATCAACAAGCTCATTTTTAGCGAAGTGTTCTGAGCCATTGAAAGCCATGTGTTCGGTGAAATGAGCCAGTCCTCTTTGATCATCATCTTCTAAAACGGAGCCTGCATTCACTACAAGCCTTAATTCAACCCGATCTTCTGGCTTCTCATTTTTCTTTATAAAATATTTCAGACCATTTTTCAATGTGCCTTTTCTAATAGAAGCATCAAATGGAATCTTATCTTCCAGAGATAACTCTTGCCCTATGATTTGTGATGCATGGATTAGAAATAAGACAGAAAGGATATACTTGATTAAATGATTCATAAAGTGAATTTTGATCTTTAATAAAAATAGATGGATATGTGCTTAGATACTAGCTTAGTTTGACTGAAGGTTCCAACGTACCACCAACCGTCATTTATTGCTTCAACTGGAAATAAAATGATGCATACGTTCTGTTTAGTTTCACGTGGGTGCAAAGACCATCTTCATAGGTGTGAGTATTTCGGCCATCTTCAGAATATAGCGTAAACATATGATCCTCATCCTTTTTTATAATTAAGTCTTCCGCAAACTGTTGAGAAAAGGTAGTTTCCTTGTTCCCTGGTTCTGAAAAATAAAGCTCTGGCACAGAATAGGTAATCGGATCAGAAGTCCTCATTTCCTCATAACCATTCACTTCTACCACGTATTCATTCCCCTCTTTCCAGACTTTGGATTTGGTTCTTGAGCTTCCATTTAACTTACTCTCTGCTTCACCACTTACTAAAACCCCTCCCACATATAGTTCCTCTAGCACATAGTTTACCTTGAAAGTAAGGAGCATTTTAATAGAAGTTTCGCTTTCTATGAAGTAGAAGATAGAATCTCCTTTCACCACCTTTTCAGCCATCATAAAACCCACTTTCTTGTCCCCTTTTATGACATCATATTCCAGTCGCTGAGAAAAAGCTGACTGTTTAGTGCAGCCAAGTAAGGATAGCATAACACTTAAAAAAAGTGGGTAAAACCACGAAGATTTAGGTTGCTTCATGTGAGAAAATAATAGGCTTTGTTTTCTGATCAAATTGAGGTGGAAGTTAAATCAGAATTGCTAAACAGGAATCGAAATTCATTAAATTTATAAGAACCAAAAAACTAAAATCATGGCGATCAAACACTACACCAAAGATAATGTTACTGTAAAATGGCAATCCGACCTCTGCATTCATTCAGAGAAGTGCTTTCACGGGTTATCTAAAGTATTTAACCCTAAAGAAAGACCATGGATAAACATGGACGGTGCCTCTTCGGAGGAAATCATCGCTCAGGTCAACAAATGTCCTTCAGGAGCGCTATCTATTTCAGAAGATACAAGCACAGCCACTCAAGAAATCATTGTAGAAACCATGCCCAATGGCCCCCTTATGGTCTATGGCAACATGAAGGTAAGACATGGCGGCAATGAAGAAACAAAAAGTAGCAAGGCGACGGCATTTTGTCGATGCGGTGCATCAGAGAATAAACCTTATTGTGACGGCACTCATAAGAAAATTGATTTCGCAGGCTGAGTTTTAGCCGTATCTTTGCGCCATGAATGAGGTAGCAGCACTTATAGATTTAAGAAAATCTTCTAAAGAGGAAATCTCTGAGTATTTGGTAGGGATAGGAGAAAAACCATTTCGCGCCAAACAAATCCACGAATGGATATGGAAAAAGTCTGCCTCATCAATTGATGAAATGACTAACTTGTCTCTGGCTACAAGAGAAAAATTGAAGTCTCATTTTGTCATTCGTCCCGCAAAGGTTGATAAAGAACAAAAAAGTAACGACGGCACCATCAAATCAGCACTCAAGCTTCACGACAATCATTTGATAGAAAGTGTATTGATTCCTCAAGATGAGAGAATGACTGCTTGTGTTTCTTCACAGGTCGGCTGTTCGTTGAGTTGTAAATTCTGTGCTACAGGTTATATGGATAGAGCGCGAAATCTGGATGCGGCAGAGATTTATGATCAGGTGGTAACCGTTTCACGACAAGCTCAGGAAAACTTTGACAAGCCTTTATCTAATATTGTCTATATGGGGATGGGCGAACCACTTCTGAATTACAAAAATGTTTTGGATTCCATAGACCGAATCACATCACCTGACGGTCTCAACATGTCTCCAAAGAGAATAACAGTATCTACCGCAGGCATTGCAAAGATGATTAAGAAATTGGCGGATGATCAGGTCAAGTTTAACCTTGCCCTTTCTCTTCATGCAGCCAACGATGTGAAGCGAAACAAAATAATGCCAATCAATGAGTCGAATACCTTAGAAGCATTACGAGAGGCGCTCAATTATTTTTATCAAAAAACAGGGAACAAAATTACATTTGAATATATCCTTTTCTACGATTTCAATGATTCGCTTCAGGATGCTAAAGAGTTATATGAATTTTGGAAAAGAGTTCCTGCTAGAATTAACATCATAGAATACAACCCTATCGCTGAGGCCAATTACAAAAATGCTGATGCAGATACCTTGGACAACTTCACAAAATTCCTAACCAATAAAGGCGTCAACGTGCATGTCAGAAGAAGTAGAGGCAAAGATATTGATGCCGCCTGTGGGCAATTGGCCAACAAGAACTAGAGCTTCCAGGCAATCACTTGAATCAAGCTCAACTTATCTTTCAACGCATCGAATTTTTCGGGCTCAATGCGACCAAATAGCGTACAATATTCTAAAAATTCTTGATTCTTAATTTCGACTCCAAAGTCATTGATAATTCGCATAGCATCGCTGGTCTTTTCATACCCATATTCTACTTTGAAGTCCTGTTTAATTTCAACCACCTGAATTTTCGCCTTTTGCAAAGCATCCTCAGCTGCTGTTTTATAGGCATGAATCAATCCACTCACTCCCAGCTTGGTTCCACCAAAGTATCGAACTACTACCACTAATGTGTTAGTCAGTTCAAACGAACGAATTTGACCTAATATCGGATCGCCTGCGGAATGATTGGGTTCGCCATCATCATTGGCTCGAATGAGCTGATGATGACCATCTTCAATAATGTGTGCATAGCACCAGTGTCTGGCATCGTAATACTCTTTCTTCAGAATTTCCAATCGCTCTTTCACTTCCTCCAATGAATTGACTTGATAAGCAAATCCTAAAAATTTGCTTCCCTTTTCTTTATAAAAGCCTTCCGTAGGGGATTCAATGATTCGATACGATTCTGCCATTATCAATCAATTTGATCCAATCGAGCTTCACTTTCTTCAGTCAACCAATCTGTCTCGTCCATATCAATCGTTTTCTCGTAATAGACGGCGGCAAGTTTTACATTGTTATTTGCTTCAGCAATTCGTCCAAGCCCCAAATAGGCAATACTTCTATAATACTCTCCACGATCTGGGGACAATTCGCCTGTTTCTAAACCTCTTTTGTAAAAACGCTCAGCAGCATCTAAAGACCGCTCAACTTTTTCTGCATAAACACCCCTGAAAATCTCACCGCACATCTTAAAATATGGCTTTTCATGAACCTGCAGTTGGCTAATTAATGGCAAGGCACTTTTATAATCCTTTTGTCTCATCAAACATTCCAAATATTTAGCCTTGAAGTAATCATTAGCGGGATACATTTTATGAATTCTTTCCAAATAATACCTTGCTTTGTCTGCGTTGTTTTCATATCGCAGCCAGATATATGCGACATACAAACTCGCCTCAATCTTAACTATTTTACTATGGTGTACGGCACTATCCAATTGTACCAATCCACGTTGCACATCCCCAGATTTGAAAACCCAAACAAACGGTTTATAGATAGGATGTCGCTCTGGATACTTTTCTCTAAAATAATTGTACAACCCTGACAGAAATAGCAATTCAGGGCTTTCAGCAGTGTGCTCCATTGTCTTTTTGATCAGATTATAAGTCTGTTTAGCCTGAGACATCGCCTTGAAGCTACTCCCTTCTTGCGCATAATATTCCGCCAATAGGCCATGGGCAGACATTTCGAAAAACATGGCTTCCAGGTTGTTAGAGTCTTTAGCACTAATCTTTTCAGATTTGGCAATGGTCTCCATCAAATATTTCTCATGTCCTGGATAAACTGGACTAGACGTTCGAAGTGGCTGATCTCGCCAAGCCAAACTCATGGCTTTCATCATTGGAACAATTGGATGTCCTGGAAGTTTTTGTTCCAGAGAATCAATGACTAATTCTGCTTTATTAAATTCTTGGTTATAGATAAAATCGCCCCCGCGATCCACCATCTCTAGCAAATTAGAATTCGAAAATAAAGGTGTGTTTTGAGCATTCAGCACAAGTGAAATCAAAACGAACACGACTAGAAAAAATGACTTAATATTGTTCAATCTAAAATTTAGTCTAAGTTATCAATCCTTCAGAACACATATTATTTGATCAAAAACCTTATCTGGATGCCAACGATATCCAAAAACCTTTTGCCCTTGATTGGAAGGAAAGCGGATGCAAGATAAATATAACCTTTTCCGTAGAAGACCATCTAGCAATTTCTTTACCAAAAGCTCCGTATGCCGGGTTTAACATCATTGGTACTCCTTCTCAATCAGCCATTAGCAAAATAATTGATGATCTGAAAGAAGAACTATCGGAACGAAACATTCAAAGGGCGATTATACGCCAAAGACCTGAATTCAATCCAACGCCAGCGTTTCAATTACTTCACGAAGAGCTTCTTCAAAATCAGTTCAGCTATGTCGGCGAGATAAATCAACATGTATTTCTTGAAAGCGTCCTTGAGCAAAAACTGCATGCCATGCAGCTGAGGAAAATCAAAAAATGTCAATCTGAACAATTAAGCTTCAATCAGGAAAGCGTTAGCAATATTCTGGATGTTCATTCATTCCTTGAGTCTTGCAGAAAACAACAAGGGCTAGAAATTAACATTAACAAGCAATCGCTTGAACAATTATTCCTTAAACTTCCACTCAATTATGAGTGTTATACAATCAGAAATAATGAAGGAGATATCCTAGCTGCAACAGTTCTGGTCCTGGTCAATGATCAGATTGTTTACAATTATTTACCTGGTTTTGACAGATCCTATAAGTCCTTAAGTCCTTTGTCCTTTTTATTGTTTCAGCTATACAAGATTCTAAGAGACAGGAACTACAAAATATTTGATTTAGGCATCTCTTCCATTAATGGCGGAGTTCAAGAAGGACTTTACAATTATAAAAACAGAATGGGAGCCAATAAGTCTGATCGTTTTGTATACGAAATTAAGCTTAAGTAATTCACCTAATTTTCACTCAAAATCAATAGAAAATTTGTTAAGAGCATTTATTGTAACAATATTCTCTATAAATTCGTTGCTTTCATTAACACAATCCAAAAATTGTTGAAGAAATACTTTTCTATATTATTCTGCACGTTATTCAGTTTGTCAGCTTTGGCCAACACAGAGAACAATACCAATAAAATCGGTGATGGAGGTGTGTATAAAGCAGAAGCTTCGACAGAAGCCAAAGAGTTGAATGCTAACAATGAAGCTGAATCAACCGAACAAAGTGAAGAGTCAGGAACAGAACCAGATTCTAGCTACTACTCTGTGAATAAATTCAATTTTCTTTTTTACTTCGTCTATAAAATGAAATATATGGATGAAGAAACTGAAGTTGAAACCTCTGACGACTAATATCTTCTCGCTTTTCTTCTAAATGTTGATGGGCCTCCTTCGAAGGTTACATAGATAGTGAAGCTATGAATGTTCAAACTTTCAATGCCAGCACTAAAGTCATTTTCTTCATCATCTAGTACATTAAACAAGCCAAACGAATACCTTACTTCAGGTGAAAATTTGAAGAGTGGCTGAAACAAATCGAGCCCTACTCCCACATCAATTGATAAGTTAAATTTCTCGATCAACAACCGCTCTGAAGAATCTTCTTGCTTTTTATTGCCAGATACCTTTACAGCGGGCGTAATACCTGCCAATAAATAGATGGCTCTATTATCCACTCTTACAGATTTATATTTCAATAACAACGGCAATTCAAAATACGTAGGGTCACGAAGTTCCTCAAGCACGGTACCATTATCATATCTATAATCCAACCCCAACTGATAAAAGCTGAACGTTGGTGCCAGTCGAACATCCAAATATTGAAACAGGTGGAAATTGACAATAAAACCAATTTTAAAACCAAATTTTTGAGTAGGAAGAATAGAATGCACCGAGTCTAACGCCGGCGAAATGAATTCATCGGAATATTTCAGTCTAAATCTCGAAGAGTGTCCTCCGATCAAAAAACCATAATGAACTTTTTGCTCATCAAAATTGGGTAGATTGATGCTCCCTGGCAGTTGTGCTCTAGCTTCAGAAGCAACTAGACAAAACCCAACAACAAAACCAAATACTACTTTAAGGCCGTGTAAATAGAACTTATGCCAAATGTTAAGGGTTTGCATTGAGTGTTTTTATATCCTGTTTTTTCTAATACGTCTAAAAATTGCTGACCGTAAGGAAATTCTGCCACTGATTCAGGCAAGTAGGTATAAGCGGCATTATCGCTAGATACCAATTTTCCAATTAATGGCAATATAGCCTTAAAATAAAAACCATAAAGTTGTTTCATTGGAAATTTGGTTGGCTTTGAAAACTCCAAAACGACTAGCTTCCCTCCGTCCTTGAGCACTCGTCTCATATCGGCAAGTCCCTTTTCCAGATTTTCAAAATTCCTTACGCCAAAGGCAACGATTACAGCATCAAACTTATTGTCTTCAAACAAAAGCTGCTCCGAATCTCCCAAACGCATTTCTACCTGATCCTCCACACCCAATTCGATCATTTTCTTTCTACCTACTTCCAACATCCCTTCAGATATATCAACTCCAATGATTTTTTCAGGATTGAGCTTAAGTGCCTCTATAGCCAAATCTCCGGTTCCAGTAGCAATATCAAGGATCAACTTAGGCTGATGAGCCTTTAGTTGTTTAATCGCCTTTTTTCTCCACAGGATATCTATTCCCAAGCTTAGAAAATGATTAAGAAAATCATAGCGTTTACTGATATTATTGAACATATCAGCTACTTGTTGCTTTTTAGATTGCTCTTGATTTTTGTAAGGTAGTACCGCCAATTGCTTCGTATTTTTATTTTGGTGCAATATTACATGGATTCCCTGAATTAATTACCAATCACACTGGCCATATCAAGATTAGAAATAAACTTGATATGGCTAGAGATACAATTTTGATTTGAGCATTTTTGCAGAAATTATATCCAATGAAAATTACAAGTTCCGAATTCGTAATCAGCAATACTGACTACAAACTATGCCCAGCTCCAGACAAACCGGAATATGCCTTCATTGGGAGGTCAAATGTCGGCAAGTCTTCCTTGATCAATATGCTGACTGACAAAAACAAATTGGCCAAAACCTCTGGAAAGCCTGGTAAGACACAGCTCATCAATCACTTTCTTATCAATAAGTCCTGGTTCTTGGTTGATTTACCTGGTTATGGTTGGGCGCAGGTCAGCAAAGAAATGAAGCAGAAATGGGATGTTATGACCAAGAATTATTTGGGTCAAAGGGAAAATCTCTACAATGTATTTGTATTGATAGACTCTAGAATTCCTCCGCAAAAAATTGATATTGAATTTCTGAATTGGTTAGGTGAATTTCAAATTCCATTCTCGATCATTTTTACAAAAGCTGACAAACCCAATAATTCAAAAATCCAGGCTAACATAGCTACATTCAAAAATGAATTGAAGAAATACTGGGAGGAGATACCTCCTACTTTTGTTACTTCTTCTGCCAACAAAATAGGACAGAAGGAAATATTGGAATACATCGGTCAAATTAATGAGAGTGTATAAGAAAATATTAATTTTGCGACCGATTAATAACTAACTATGGATTTTAACGAAATAGCAACAGTATCAGGGAAAGGTGGATTATTCAGCGTAGTAGCTCCTACACGTGGAGGAATGATCCTTGAATCAATGGACGAACAGAAAAAGAAATTGGTGGTCAACGTCAATTCTAAAGTTTCTGTTTTGGGTGAAATATCTATATACACTACAGACAAAGAAGGGTCTTGTCCATTGGAGCAAGTGATGAAAAAAATTCATCAAGAGTTCAAAGGTGATACCGGTTTAGAGAGCAATGCTGATAACGACGAATTAAAAGCATTTCTAAAGCACATTCTTCCTGAATACGATGAAGATCGTGTGTATGCTTCTGATATTAAGAAATTGGTAAAGTGGTACCACTTATTGAGCGCAGGTTATCCAGAGCTTTTCGAAGAGAAAAAAGAAGAAAGCAAAGAAGAGACAGAGAAAAAATAAGAACCAGGTGAGTACATCCATCTCATCTTGTAGTGCGCTGATCACAAAACATTTCCAGCTCCCAGAAGAGGAGCTGGCTGCTTACCAGTCCTCCCAACAAGAACTAGAAGAAGCCCTGGCCTCGATCATCAACAATTTGCTCAATCAAGACATGACAAGGTTGATGAATGCCTTCTATAAAATTGACTTGGATGAAGTGAGATTTAAAGATATCCTCACTACTGCAGCCCCGGATCAAATAGCTATCACACTAGCTCGCGAGGTGGTGAAACGCGAAATGCAAAAAATAAAAACTAGAGAAAAGTATAAGGACTTTTAACTTTTCTGAGCAACCACTTCATCTCCTTTCATGGCGTGCGCTTTTTTCACCATATCTGGTGAACCGATAAACAACGGGACTCTCTGATGCAATTCGGTAGGTTCTATTTCCATCACTCGGCGATGTCCATCTGTAGCCATACCTCCAGCTTGCTCCGCAATGAATGCCAAACAATTACATTCATACATTAAACGAAGTTTACCATTAGGAGCCTTTTCTGTACTTGGATAAATGTATATCCCACCTTTAAGAAGGTTTCTATGAAAATCCGCGACAAGCGATCCTATGTAACGCGCACTATACTGCTCTTTTTTACAATGCTCGATGTATGCCTTCACTTCAGGCTCGAAACTATTGTAAGATCCTTCATTGATGGAATAGATCTTTCCATCCTTTGGACATTTCATATTTTGATGAGAAAGTAAAAACTCACCCAATGTAGGTTCGAAAGTAAAACCATTAACTCCATGACCAGTCGTATACACCAACATAGTAGATGACCCATATAATATATAGCCGGCAGCTACCTGATTATCCCCTTTTTGCAACACATCTTCCATTTGAACTGGAGTGCCTATTGGAGAAACCCTTCTGTAAATCGAAAAAATGGTTCCAATTGAAACATTGACATCGATATTGGAAGAACCGTCTAATGGGTCCATAGCTACTACATACCGACTATTTGAGTTCAACCGAATCAGGTCATCCTCCTCTTCAGAGATAATAGCACAAACTTCCCCTCCATTTTTCAAAGCACGAGTAAATCGAATATCAGCAATGACATCTAATTTTTGCTGTTCTTCACCTTGCACATTAGTTGCACCGTAGGCACCCGCTATATCAAGCAGACCTGATTTATTTACTTCTCTATTGATGATTTTTCCTGCAAGGGCTATGTCTCTGAGCAGTTGAGACAATTCTCCCGTGGCAAATGCAAATTCGCCTTGTTTGTCATTGATGAATCTATCTAAAGTAGTTCCAATAGTAGATCCGAGTGATTGCTTGTCCATTAAATGTGTTTTGGGTCCTGCAAAAATAGAAATAATCCGCTTAATGTAGAGTCACCCTTGAGAGATTCTACCCTCAATAGATGGTCTTTTATTTTTTTATTCTACCTCCATCGGTATTTTTGCCACCCTAATTTATTTAAGATGAAAGTATTCAAATTTGGTGGTGCTTCAGTAAAGGATGCACCATCTGTAAAAAACGTAGCTGAAGTAATCAAGCAATTTTGTGATGACGAATTGGTCGTTATTGTATCTGCCATGGGCAAAACAACCAATGCACTAGAAGAATTAGTGAAATTGTTTTTTGAAAAGGGTGATTGGCAATCGCAACTACAAACAATTAAAAATTTTCATCTTGAAATCTCCAACGGGTTATTCGAGCCGAATCATCAAGTGTTCGAAAGACTTGAATCAATCTTTGAAGGCATTGCCAAGTATTTAAGTTTTGCAGAAGGTAAACCTTATATGGAGGTTTATAGTGAAATGGTGAGTCAAGGAGAGCTCTTATCTACCAGAATCATCAGAAACTACCTCAACCAAAACATTCACAAAACAATCTGGGTTGATGCCAGAAATTATGTAAGAACAGATTACAACTACATTGATGCTCGCGTAGAATGGGATATGACTACACGCAACATCAGTGAAAAAATTCCGGTGTTCACCAAAGATGCCATTGTCATCACACAAGGTTTTATCGGTTCTAATGGTGAAGGAAAAACAACCACGTTAGGAAGAGAGGGTTCAGATTTTAGTGCGGCCATCTTTGCCACGGGATTGAACGCTGAGTCGGTGACGGTATGGAAAGACGTGCCAGGTGTAATGACAGCTGATCCAAGTAAAATGCCAGATGCTGTGATCATTCCTCAGCTGAGCTACACGGATGCTTCAGAAATGACTTATTATGGTGCGTCTATTATTCACCCAAGAACGATCAAGCCACTGGCTCAAAATGGCATCAAATTGTATGTTAGACCTTTCAATTCTCCAAAAGAATTAGGTACAGTTATAGGAGCCGAGGGAGCCGGTAAACATCCAGCTTCATTCATTTTAAAAACCAAACAGGTATTTATTGATTTCAAGGTTACCGATTTTACGTTTATCGATGAGCGCAAACTGAGTTTAATCTTCAATGCGCTAGATCAGCTAAACATCAAGATCAATTTGATGCAAAACTCAGCAGTTAGCTTTTCCATTTGTATTGACAAGAAGTTCGATAAAGTGGAAAAACTAGTAGAACGCCTAAGTGACACTTTCAATATAGAGATGAGAGATAATCTAGAGATGCTGACTGTAAAAGGCTATGACCAAAAAGCGCTAGATAAAATTTACGATAGAAAAGAAGTGCTGTTAGAGCAAAAATCAAAAGATGTATATCACTTGCTATACGTGCCAGAGAAAGAGCACAAAGAATTAAGTGAATCGGCTTAAAGTTCGATTGATTCCTGACAAGTAAGAAGCTCCGAAAAGGTTGACATGAACCAAGAGCGGATATAGATTAAAAATATCAACTCTTTCTTCAATTCCATCTTGAACAGGAAAAGCCTCATTATATGAATGATAGAATATTGGGTCAAATCCGCCAAACATTCTGGTGAATGCCAGTTCGGCCTCGCGATGACCATAATATACTGCAGGATCGAAAATAACTGGTTGACCTTCGCTGCCTACCAAAAAATTTCCAGACCACAAATCACCGTGGAGCAAAGCGGGTTTTTCAACAGGAATCAGATTCGGTAATTCTGCAAATAGTCGTTCAAATTTTGAGTTTGTACTTGTATCAATCAAACCATTGTCACTAGCCCTTTCAATTAACGGCTCAAGTCTTTCCCTAATAAAAAATTCACTCCAACTGTTATGCGGATTATTGGACTGAGGCAAACTGCCAATGAAATTATGGTGGTTCAAACCAAAGGTGGAAGCGGAATGCTTATGCAATTGTGCCAGGGAAGATCCAAATTCTTCCCAAAAAGAAGCCTTTGGAGCAGCTGACGATATATATTCCAAACATAGGTAATCTATTTCTCCTAAGGTTCCAAAGCCAATGACTTTAGGTATGCTCACTGAATTAGTTTGGTCAAGCAGCCCCAATCCAATGGCTTCCGTTTCAAACATTTGACTACTGCGCTTATTCCACTTCAAAAAATATTTATTCTCTTCAAACTGAAAAACGCCGGCATGATGAATACACCCTCCGCCAATAGATTGAATGGTATCAATTGATACCTCTTTATTGAATAACTGGAGAACAACTTCTTTTAGAAGTTTCACTTTTTAGATTGTATATGATCAATTAATCCATCCACCGACCGTGAGACCATCTGAAAAACTTTTTCAAATCCATCTATTCCTCCATAGTAAGGATCTGGCACATTCAGATTGCCATTCGAATCTGGGTCGAATTCTCTCAACAAATACAAATGCTCAGTACTTCCATTAGCCAAAGCTTTCATGTCATCATAGTTTTGTTCATCCATGGCTATTACATAATCGAACCGATCAAAATCTTCCGCTACAAATTTTCGAGCCTTATGACTAATAGGCACACCGTGTTTTCGAGCCACTTCTATACTTCTGTGATCAGGATTTTCTCCTACATGATAAGCGGCCGTACCTGCAGAATCCGCATCCATATCTAAAGCAGAGGCCTTGTAATTGAAAACCGCCTCACCGAGCGGTGATCTGCAAATGTTCCCCAAACAAACAAATAGAACTTTCTTCATATTTTAATTTCTATCATAAAAATAGATAAAGCTTCCTCTTAACTCTCATTTATCTATTAATTCCGCAAATTCATCGAAATGAAATTAGGCCGCTATTATAATTGTATAATTTTACTGTAGAGAAATCTAAACTACCAAGCATGTCGAGAAAAGCAAAATCAGAACTAACCTTTATACTCAAGCTATCGCTCTTGTTTCTCATTTTAGTTGCGAGTAAGGTGAATAGATCATCTGATATCCTCACAGCAACTAAAGAAGCACTTTCCCCACAAGACAGCATCTCAGTCATAACAGCATCTATTCGCGACTGACACCCTCTTTATAAGCATTTTAAAAAATAATTTAAAAAAAATATCAACAGGTGGTTACTTTGTTTATGTATCTAGTATAAAGAGGTACATAACACAAATTTTATTCATACACCTGTTTAACATTTTTATCAAAAATGAAAAGCCCCGAGATCACAATCGGGGCTTTTCGTTTTTATACAGTTCATCGTTAGGGTTAGTCACTAAAAAAACCTGCGAATAGAATCCACAGGCTTAAATATTTTTCAAGGCTTGTCCTGTCAATAAACGACATTCAAATTCCTCTTCTATCTAAATGTAAATCCAAGACCAGCAGAAAGCATATTATACTTCTGGAAAGTATAGTCTGCATGAAGGGTAATGAATGCCAATTTTAAACGCATACCTGCAGTACCTCTAAAAGTACTTCCTCCATCATAGGTAAAATCCACTGGGTCTTCAACTGTATAAGGCTCTCCTGTGATGACGTCTGTCAAATCATAATTGACAATTTCACCATCTACTTTAATACCACTTGATACAATGTTGTACCCAATACCACCATATAAGGTTAAGATAGAAAGCTTCTTGGATACTAATGCTTGAATAGTTGTATTATTAGCAGTCAAGGAGGCTGTGCCTTCTGCAGAAAAGACTCCCGGCTCATTTTCATCAAAATCTATAGTAGTCTTAAATCGTGAGTATCCAACAAGCAAAGCCATATCCAAAGGCAAATGTTTGATACCCGGAATCCATTGCTTGAAATCATGCATCAAGGCTATTCCAAAAATATCAACACCATATTTGTTATTAGTATTGTCATCTAATTCCATATCCTTGGCTCTGCCATATCGAATCTTCAAATCAGTGTTTTTTATGAGGCCAATCCCTAATTGCAATGTAGGTGCTGGCACTCCAGCTAGTGGCAGATCTGATACGTCTATTCCATCCGGAGCCTGAAAAGTTTCACCTGATGTGTACTCGTATGTGCTTCCATCAGGAGCCGTATACTGGCCGTATAGTTCTAACCGCTCATTAGTATCACCCCCCACTAACGTAGGTAAATCAGCAGTCTGGGAGGAAGTTAGATCTCCAGCCAATCGAAGGTTACCATAATCGTTTGGGTTAAACAAGAATAACCGCTCACTACTAGGAATGTTGGCGACATTGACCGTGAATGTAAGATCAAAACCTAGTGGTTTGTGAGTTTTAGCCGTGTTGTACCAGCCTCCTGCCATACCATTGGCGAACGAAAACATAGCCGGCTCAATATAACTATCCATGTATTGTGTAACATCCTCTTCAGAAGCTCTAAAAATATTAACAAAATCCTGCGCCACGGATTTAGTTATAGGTGAAAGGAAAAAGAATGCCCCCAGTATGATGATTGGTTTAGTAAAGTTCAATTTCATGATCATTATTTTTTATTTCGTAGTTTAAAAATAAGGTTAATTACAACAATTACACAAAGAAAGCCCTTTTCTTAGTTCAATGAACTGATTTTATCTAGTAAAAAAAGAATTCTATCGACCGATAAATAAAATTGATTTAATCCTTCTTCCAACCATAAGTCAAGTACTAATTTTGAGGTGTAAAAATTACATCACAAACATTTATACAAATATGTCTTTAGTAGGAAAAAAAGCACCCTTATTCACTGCACCAGCAGTAGTAAACGGCGATGAAATAGTTGAATCATTCTCATTAGATCAATACTTAGGTGAAAAAGAAGTTGTATTCTTTTTCTACCCAAAAGATTTCACTTTCGTATGCCCAACTGAAATCTTGGCTTTTCAGGAAAAATTGGCTGAATTCGAAAAAAGAGGAGTTGCTGTAGTAGGAGCATCAACAGACACAGAGGAAACTCACCTCGCTTGGTTGATGACCGACAAAAACAAAGGTGGAATCGAAGGAGTAACTTATCCATTAGTTGCTGACACTAGCAAAACGATTGCTAACAACTATGGCGTACTAGCTGGAGATTGGGATTATGACGAAGAAGGACAATTGTCATTCAAAGGTTTGCCAATCGCATTCAGAGGCACATTCTTGATTGACAAAGAAGGTACTGTAAGACACGAAACGATCAACGACCTTCCATTAGGAAGAAATATCGACGAAATGATCAGATTGGTGGATGCACTTCAGTATGTAGAGAAGCACGGAGAAGTTTGTCCTGCAAACTGGGAAGAAGGAAAAGACGCTATGCAAGCCACTAGAGAAGGTGTAGCTGACTATCTTTCTAAGCACTAAGAAATAATCATTATATAGTGATTAAAAGTCCTCCTTCATGGAGGACTTTTTTATTTTAGCCACTCCAAAGTTTATTCATGCAGGGAACAGTAACTAAATCAATGGGGTTGTGGTATTTGGTAGAAGGTACCGATGACGCAAACTACCAGTGCAGACTCAAGGGCAAATTCAAATTGGAAAACAAAAAAATTTCCAACCCTGTTGCTGTTGGCGATAAAGTAGAATTGATTGAAGATGAGGGCAATGCAGAGGCCTGGATTATTTCAAAAATTCTCCCAAGAGAAAATTACATTATTCGTACTTCCCCCAAGAAAAAAGGTCATGGACATATTATTGCCAGCAATATCGACCTCGCAGTAATCGTTGCTACGGTTTCTACTCCAAAAACTTCATTGGGTTTTATAGATCGATTTTTGGTGACCGCTGAAGCATTTCGTATCCCCGCCATGATCTTGTGCAACAAAATAGATTTGCTGAGTGAAGAGGAACTTACAGGGTTAAAGGAGAAAATGAAAGAATACGAAGTGCTAGGTTACAAAACCGGATTTATCTCTGCACTCAACCCTGATGACATCAAGGCATTCAAGGCAACATTATCAAATCAAACCACTCTCATCTCTGGGCATTCCGGAGTAGGAAAGTCTACGATCGTCAATCAATTGATACCAGAAGCTGATCAAAAAACTTCTGAGATTTCAGAGTTCTCCGAAAAGGGCATCCATACCACCACTTTTGCCGAAAGGTTCAAAGTAGCAGCCAATTCTTACATTATTGACACCCCTGGCATCAAAGAGCTCGGTCTGGCTGAAATTGAAAAAGATGAGTTGAGTCACTATTTTCCCGAACTGCGAGAATTACTCGGGCAATGCAAATTCAACAACTGCACGCACACCCATGAACCTGGATGCGCCATAGCTGCAGCTTATGAGCGAGGAGAAATATCCCAAAGTAGATACGACAGCTATTTAAGCATGTTATTGGGCGATGATAACAGAAGGTGATGAAAATAAAAGTTGGAGTTGATAGGCTTGAGTATTCGGTAGAAGGAAGACAATTTGTAGACTCCTGTTATCGATTAATAGACAAAGATGATGACCTTTCCAACCAAGCCGATTGGCACGAGCCAGGTTATATAGTTAAAGATTTGTTTGATGAAACCGCTTCCAGTGAATTTCTATCACATATCGAGTCTCTACTTAGGAAAAAAATAACAGTGGGTGGCGTATCTATCGGACAAAAATCCATTGATCAGTATCACACGCTAATAAAGGATTATCAAGATCACCTCAATGTAGTAGAAAAAACAAAACTCATCGAATCTGTTGAACTGGGTAAATATTTTGAAATACTTGAAAAGCAGGTTTCAGAAATCTGCCATATACCTGTTGTCAGTAAAAAACCAATGAATGGAGAGCGAGTTTTTCATTTTAGAGTAATTCGCCCAAATCAAGCTGATTTCAATCCACTTCACAAAGATGCCTGGCAGGAAGAAAATTGTGGTTGTATCAACTTATATATTCCTATTTGCGGAAGCAATGAAAAATCTTCGCTGATACTGGCAAAAGGATCACATTTGCATACAGAAGACACTTTCACACGAACCACAGAAGGTGCTCGAATGAATAACGTGCAATTCAATGTACCCGGACTAATTTCTTCGAAGCTACCTTTAGAATTTGTAAGACCTAATCCCAATCCCAATCAGATATTAGTTTTTTCTCCCTACCTCATTCATGGTGGATCAATCAATCTAAATACTGATCAAACCAGAATTTCACTAGAAATGAGGTTTTGGCGAAAAAACTAACTAAATCTCAACTTATGATACAAGTTTCTCATCCAAGAAAGGTCTAAATGAAGTCGGTTGAGTTGATTCATGAGCACATACTTAGTGGGGACCTTAGATAGATCTTCTAGCAACTCATAAAATAATTTAAATTCGGCATGATTCCCGGAGAAAAAAGACTGTCTTAGTTCAAATCGAATGCGTCGAATCAAGGCTTCGCACTCTCCATTTGTTTGATTTAGCCGTCGAATCTTTTCACAAACCTTAAAAGTCGAATGAAGCTGTTTGTCATTTTTCTTATACCAACCTTTGGAATGAGAATTACTCCATTTGCGAATATGGGTCAACGACTCCCTTTGATAACCATAACGCCAATTCCGAGAAGACCTTACCCAAAAGTCAAAATCCTCGTAAGCGAGAGACCCATCGTATCCTTTCAGCTCATCAAACACCTCCTTTTTAACCATCATCGTTGGAGGTGGTATAAAATAAGTATCAATCAACTTCTCATATATTTTTCCCTCATAAGGCTTGAACCTTGGGCTAGCAAAATGTTGATGCAGCGCTTTTCCGTTTTCATCTATGTATAAAGCATCCGAGTAAATAACACCTACTGCCGAATGCAGGCTTTCAAAAAACTCTACTTGCTTTTCGACTCGATTCTTCAAAAGCACATCATCCGCAGCCAAATCAATCACATATTTACCGCTAGCCAATTTCAGTCCCTGATTGAAGGCCGTAGTATTGCCCACATTATCCTTTAAATTCACAAACGGCACTTCTTCATGATCCTCCCTCCACTCCTTGATAACCCCTTTACTATCATCGCTGCTACCATCATCTACTACAATAAGTTCAATCACTTCGTAGGTTTGATTCACCACTGAGTCAAGAGCTTCTTTAACAAACCTTGCTTGATTATAACAAAGACAGATGACCGATACCAAAGGATTTTTCACAGGATCAAAACTAATTATTTGTTCCATTCTTCCATCTATTTATTATTTATATACATTTGTGGGCTGAATGAATATCATTAATAACATATCGAAGTACAAAACGCTCATTCTGGCTATTGGAATGATCGCTGCGTTGGGCATTATTGGGCAACCTATAATGAAAGCATATGCTGATTGTGAATTCATTTGCGAAGTAGAAAAAGATGTGGCTGACGAAAAGCAGGACGCTGAAAAGGAAAATCCTGCCGAAGCTCAGATTTCTACCTTGGAAGCAGTAGCTCCTACTGCTCAGATTCAATTCGCTCCGCTAGATTTTGTTTTGTCTGAGCTGCCAACAGTAGCAGATTCAAAATCAGAAATAGTGGAGAAACTGGCGGTTCGTCTGCCCGAAAAGCTCCTCAAGGTGCTTTTCAATATTATCATAGCCCCTAACGCTCCCTAAGCAATTTCTTTTGCCTTTCGGCAACAAAACACCTGGTCACTCACGACCATACACTCAATAAAGATTTTTAATTCGTAATTACTTTTTTAAACATTTATACAAATGAAAAATAAAGGCGGAGTAGTACTACTCACGATTGTAGTCTCCTTACTTTGTGTTTATTACCTGTCGTTCACTTTCGTGGCACAGCGAGTAAACCAGCAAGCAATTGATGCAGCAACTGTAGACAACACTACAGATTACCAAAAGAAACAACAATACCTCGATTCTGTATGGAATGAGCCTGTATACAATCTTTTCGGTGTGGATTTCACTTATAAAGAAATCAAAGAAACTGAATTGAACCTTGGGCTTGACCTTCAGGGTGGTATGCACGTGACTTTGGAAGTTTCTCCCGTAGAAATCGTAAAAGGAATCAGTGGAAACAGCACTGACCCTAACTTTTTGAAGGCCCTTGATATGGCCAAGAAAAATGTAAAAGGGACTCAGCTAGATTTCGTAACTGAATTCTACAACTCATACAAAGAAATCGCTCCAGATCAATCTTTAGCTAGTGTATTCGCTACAGCGGCTAACAGAGGTAGAATCAGTCTAAGCACAACGGATGAAGAAGTGATGGACTTGATCAACACGGAAGTAGATGGTGCAATCGAAAGGTCATTCAACATCTTGAGAACAAGAATTGACAGATTTGGTACTTCTCAACCAAACATCCAGCGTTTGCAGGGTACTGGCAGAATCCAAATCGAATTGCCAGGTGTAGACAACCCTGAAAGAGTTAGAAAACTTTTGCAAGGTGTAGCTAAATTGGAATTTTGGGAAGTGCACGAAATGCAAGAAATTTTCCCAACACTTCAGGCTATGAACGATGTGATGGTAAAAGAAATGCAGGCTGAATTGCCAGAAATTTCTGCGGAAGAAGGAGCTGAAACTACTGAATCTGAAGACCTGGGTGACTTGCTTTCTGATGATTCTGAAGCTGATTCTCTAGATGCAGATGACCTAGAAGCACAATTGGCTAGCGATAGTACAGCAGTCGATTCTACTTTCAACTCTCAAGTGTCGCCATTGTTCAGCTTATTGAAAGCTCAATACGGCTTAGTGTACGATTTGAAAGACACTGCTCAAGTAAATAGAATGTTGAAGAACCCTAAGGTTCAACAAGTCATTCCTGCTACGATCAAATTCATGTGGTTGGTGAAGCCAATCAAAAATCAAGATGAATTGAGCCAGGATGAATTCTTGGAATTGTATGCGATCAAATCAAGCAGAGGTGGCAAAGCGCCATTAAGTGGTGAAGTGATTGTAGACGCTCGTCAGGACTTGGATCAAAGAACTGCTCCAGCGATTAGCATGAACATGAATGCAACAGGTGCTAAGAAATGGAAAAAATTGACTGGCGACAACGTGAACAGACGTATCGCCATCGTACTAGATAACTATGTATACTCTGCACCAAACGTGCAAGGCGAGATTCCTAACGGAAGCTCTCAAATCACTGGTAACTTCACACTAGAAGAGGCCAAAGATTTGGCTAACATCTTGAAAGCTGGTTCGCTACCTGCTCCTACTACTATCGTAGAAGACGTAGTGATTGGACCAACTTTGGGTAAAGTAGCTCAGGATCAAGGTATGCTTTCGATATTCGCTGGTTTGGCCATCGTGATCGTATTTATGATCGCTTACTACTCAGGTGGTGGTATGATTGCCAACTTGGCCTTATTCTTCAATGTATTCTTCATTTTAGGAATCTTGGCTCAGTTGAGCGCGGCATTGACACTTCCTGGTATTGCAGGTATTGTATTGACTATCGGTATGTCAATCGATGCGAACGTACTGATCTTTGAAAGAATCAAAGAAGAATTGAAGAATGGCGCTGGATTGAAGCAAGCTATTACTTCAGGTTACAGAAAAGCATACTCTTCAATTGTAGATGCTAACGTGACTACTTTCTTGGTAGGTATTATTCTTTATTCTTTGGGACAAGGTCCTGTAAAAGGATTTGCTATCACTCTAATGGTAGGTATTGCTTGTTCTTTCTTCTCTGCAGTATTTATTACCAGAGTATTTGTAGAATGGTTCAGCAAAAAAGGAGATCAAAGCAAAATTTCGTTCACTACGGGGCTTTCTAAAAATGCACTTTCTGGATTGAACTTCGACTTTATCTCAAAGAGAAAGTTTGCTTATTTATTTTCAACTGTATTTATCACCATCGGTATGGTCGCTATGATGATCAAAGGGTTGACATTCGGTGTTGATTTTACTGGTGGTAGATCTTATGTGGTATCTTTTGACAAACCTGTAGAGTCTTCTGCTTTGAAAGTAGCCTTAGGTTCTTCTTTTGATAATCAAGGGGTAGAAGTCAAAACTTACGGTGCTAATAACGTATTGAAAGTAACAACCAGTTACTTGATCAATGATGAGTCTGACGAAGCAGATGCCAACGTGAAAGCGGCCTTGGTAAGTGGAGTATCTGACTTCACTAGTCTGACCTATGTACAAGATGATTCTAAAGCAGGTGAAGGTAATTTCACCATTGCTAGCTCTTCTAAAGTAGGTGCTACTATCGCCGACGACATCAAGAATGCTTCTACGCAATCAGTGATTTTCGCTCTAGTAGTGATCTTCCTTTACATCTTGGTAAGATTTAGAAAATGGCAGTTTGGATTGGGTGCAATCATCGCGCTTTTCCATGATACATTATTCGTATTATCTGCATTCGCTATTGCGAATATGTTAGGTATCTCTTTCGAGGTGGATCAAGTATTCATCGCTGCGATGTTGACTATTATTGGTTACTCTATCAACGATACCGTGGTAGTATTCGATAGAGTAAGAGAAAACCTAGACATCAAAGCTGGCGGCGATATGAAAGCCATCTTCAATGAGTCATTGAACAGCACGATCAACAGGACGATGATTACTTCAGTTACGACTTTGATCGTGGTAGTGGTATTGTTCTTGTTTGGTGGAGCAGTATTGAAAGGGTTCTCTTTCGCCTTGATCGTAGGTATTTTGATCGGTACTTACTCTTCATTGTTTATCGCTACTCCTGTAGTAATCGACTTCAATAAAGAGAAGAACTAAATTTTCTTTAACGTATTGATAAACCCTTCCAAGGTCTTGAACTTTGGAAGGGTTTTTTATTGGTTAATAAACTCAAAATATGCTTCCAGTACACCTACAGGAGCTTCTACTTGATGGTAATGGCCTATACCTTCAAGCAACCAGATGTTTTCTTCTGAAATTACCTCTTTGAATCGTTCCACCATCACCTTTCCAGAAATTGGATCTTCCGGCCCATTGATGAGCCCAAGTTTGTTAGGATAATTCTGTAATGCACTCAGCCACCGTTCTCGATTCTCTACTCGCTCTCTCATATATCGAATGATTTTGTGGGCGATTCGGTGACCATCCGCTTTAGATACTAATTGCCAATACAATTCCAATTCTTGTTCATCCAACTTGGTATCAGCACCAAATACCTTGGAGAAGGACTTTTCAAACTTTTGCTGATTAAGCATCCTACTGAAAATAAACCCAATGGGGCTCATGAGTAGTTTTTGAATTAAAATTGGATGATGCGCTTCGGGAAAAATGCCACCATTAAGCAGACAAACGGTCTTGACGGTAAACGCTTGACTTTCATTGGCTCGGGCCAAAATCTCTTGCGCCACCGTATCCCCATAGTCATGCGCCAAAATATGAAATTCAGTTGCTCCCTTCTCTCTCAACAGATCCAAGATTAAATCTGCTTGCCTCATGATGGAATAAGGAAAATCTTTGGGTTTATCTGAATAACCAAACCCAATCATATCGGGAACAATCAATGAATACCTTTCTGCTAATGGACTCCAAATTTTCCACCAGTCGTAAGAGGCTGTAGGAAATCCATGGATCATCAAGAGTGTCTCGTTATCCGAAAGCTGTTCTTTATACACAATCTGATTTCCATGCCATATAAATGAGCTGGCCGTACCATACCACTGATCGAGTGAACAATTTTCCATAGATTCGCTTTGACTAAATATACGCAAATTAGCATGAGTGATAATTTTGACCAAAGTGTAAGCCTCATCGGAGCTGGCCGTGTAGCTACGAGCTTAGCACACGCTCTTTCGGCCAATGGAGTCAAGGTCAATGAGATTTATAGCCGATCTTTAGCTCAAGCTAAAAAACTTGCAGATTCGATTTCAGGAACAATAGCTACAGATTCTCTCGATTTTTCTAGTAGCAAATCTCAAATACTGATCATCGCTATTAGTGATGATGCCATAGGTCAAGTTTCAGAAAACATCACTTTCCCAGAGGACATAATAATGGCTCACACCTCAGGTACTGTATCATTAGGCATTTTACGACATGCTCGCTCTGGTATTTTTTACCCTCTCCAAACCTTTACTGAGAACAAAAAAGTAGACTTTAGGCATGTCCCTATTTTGATCGATGGGAAAGATGATTTGATGACAAACGAATTATTGAAACTAGGCAAGCTGCTAAGCAATGACGTACAGGTCACTACCGAATCAGAACGACAAAAACTTCATGTAGCAGCTGTCTTTGCCAGTAATTTTACCAATCGCATGCTGGCAGCTGCGGAGGATATTCTAAAAGGTACGTCTGTTGATTTAAAAACCTTAAAGCCGTTGGTTCTCGAATCCATTCAAAATGCGTTTGACTCAACTCCAGACCAAGCATTGACAGGCCCCGCCAAGCGGGGTGATGCCAAAACCATCAAAAAACATCTGGAATCACTCCAAGAAAATCAAGAACTCCAAACTCTCTATGAAATGATCACTAAAATGATTACCTCAAAAATCTAATACCAAAATTGTATACACTTCCTGCGCCATCGCGCTTCGAAAGGATAAAATTGGAATAAGACAGTTCTAATTCAAGGTTATTGAGTATGAGGTACTTTGCTCCAAGTCCCAACTGAGTGAACCATCTCATTCGGCCAAACTCAATATCTTCTACTCCTGGGAGTTTGCCATAAGCTGGTGCATATTGCACATTGGAATACAATGTCAATTTGGAAGTAGGAAAATAACTGGCTATTAGGTTCAGTGGCACTCTGAAAAAATCATTTTGAAAATCCTCAACCGCAAACCGATAGATCAGGTCCGCTTCAAAAAATAAATTGAACTTTGAGTTGATGGAGTAATCATAAAAAAATTGTGTCCACCAAGTGTATCTGTTGTGATTGACAAATAAAGGGTTTTCTAAATCATCACTATTTAATGGAAATAAGAAGGTGCTTTGAATACTAAAATTACCTTTACTCTCTATGGGTACAAACTTTAATGTTGGACCAATGGAGGTAAACATCAAATCGCTGGATTCACCTCCGTACCAAGCGGTAGTCAAATTGGTTTCAAACCCAACATTCAGTCGCTGATTATTCGATACACCATAAAGAAATCTGAATTGGTGATTCAGGAATGATTGTCGCTGTCCTAACTCAACATCAGTACCGTTTGCGTCTCTAACCTTAGTTTGAGTATACAGGTTGTTGAACAGTTTAAATTCCATTTGTCCCTGACTGAGCAGAACAGATGGGGTGTATTGCTGTAGACTGCTTTGAGCAAAAAGAGACTCAACCACCAGCGTAAGCAGGCATACTAAAAATATCTTCTTCATGAAACGTTTATTCGTGAGTGAATTTACCCAGTACCTCCCAGCTGTAATATTGCGATCGAACCACAATTTCCTCAGCATCTAAACTCTCTATATGGAAAATAGACTCCTGATCTGTACCTGCATCAAAAGTCAATGTTCTATTGTCTATATCCACTTCCCATGTGCCTGACTTCAGTTTTTGATCATCCTCTGCCCCACAGAGCATGTCACCTCCGTCATAGTTATAGGTTTTATCACTGTTGAGCTGAATTTGATCATCCAACCTACAGTTTTGAAAACCGTTTACGCCGTCTATAGTAAATTCTAAGGTTCTCCAAGTCCGGCTTTCTCCGCCCAGCAAATAAGCATCGACATCTATGGCACTATTAGGAAATGTGCTATCAAAGTTGATTTCAGTATTTTCATTATCAATATCCTCCACCTCTACCACACTACAAGCGGAAATGGCGAAGGCCAAAAGAAAGAGTCTAATCAGATGATTCATTTTCATTATTTTTTTTCAATAGTAGCAATCAAAAATCACAGAACTATCACAAGAGTATAAATTGAACATCAATTTACCTTATTATGTTCCACACTGCATCTAGATATCTTGCATTACTTAATTTTACATACAAATAATGAATAAATGTAACTGCATGTTTTATTCTTGCGTCTAATTTTTCATACATTTAATGAATAAATAAATTTTGGCATCAAATCAAGATCATAATCAGCCTCCCAAATGGGCCAACAGATTACTCGAATGGTATTGTCGAGAAGATCTTCTAGAGGATCTTCAAGGTGATTTGCATGAGTATTATGATCGCAATCTCAAAAAAGGAAGAAGAATAGCCAATCTTATTTTCATTATAGATGTATTCAAATTTTTTAGGTCATACACTTTCAGAAAACTCAAAAACAAATACAAGATGAACAGTTACATGCTATTCAAAAATTACTTTAAGACATCGGTAAGAAGTCTCGCAAGAAACAAATTGTTTTCATTTATCAATATTATTGGGCTAGCCGTTGCTATGTCTGTAGGGCTACTGGTCATCACTATGATTGTGGAAAGTAGAGGGTTTGATACCTTCCATGAGAAGGGAGATCATATTTATCGGGTGATAAATACTCGAACCGATGCTCGCGGTGATGAATTCAAAATGGCTACAACGTCATATTTTCTAAGCCAAAAACTAGAAGATGTGGCAGGGTATGAGTACAAAACAACTCTATATGGTGGTTTTGGAGGAGATGCGGATACTGGAAATAAGAAATTAATCATTACAGGCTTATGGGCATCTAAAGATTTTTTTAAGGTATTCTCCTTCCCTTTGATAAAGGGAGATCCCGCCACTGCACTTGCCGAACCTAACAGTCTGGTAATAACAGAAGACACCTCGTACAAATTGTTCGGAGCAGAAGATCCAATGGGTAAATTGATAACCGTAGGAGAGCGGGAGTTTTTGATACGCGGTGTAGCACAAAACCCTCCTAAAAACTCTCACTTTACCTTTGAGGCATTAGGTTCATATGTCACCAAAGTGAATGAAAATCAATCAGACCCAGACTGGTCGGCCTCCACTAGCATGTGGATCACCTACATCTACATGACAATACCACATAAAGAAGATGTAAATCAGATCAATCATGCGTTGCGCCAAATATGTGATACAGAAAATGAAATCATTGCTCCTCTCCATATTACTTCCAAGTTGCAACCGCTCGACGAGATATTCAATGGCGCAGCACTAGGTAATCAGCTTGGCCCTACGCTGCCCTCTTCTGCCGCACTTGTTTTTGCCATACTCCCATTTATCATTTTACTTACTGCTTGTTTCAACTACACGAATCTTTCAATTGCCAGGTCATTGCGTCGCACTACAGAAGTAGGTGTTCGAAAGGTAATTGGTGCATCTCGTTGGAATATTTTCGCTCAATTTGTAATAGAATCCATAATCATTGCTTTGCTAGCGTTGCTCGTATCTGGTATTATTTATATTCCATTGAGAGAACAGTTTCTCATATTATTGGATGGAGATGGTCTGAGCTTACCTATTACCTGGTCTGTAATTGGGTCATTTGTCCTATTCGCGATCTTTGCGGGAATTCTGGCTAGCATAATACCTGCAACCACTTTATCTAAATTTCAGGCAGTAGCGGTACTGCGAGGGGTATCAAATGTGAAGCTGTTTGCAGGTCTTACACTTAGAAAAATTCTCTTGATCACTCAATTTTCTATTTCTACCATTCTCATATTAGGTACCCTTATACTCAACAAACAATATATACATGCAACCAGTTACGATTTAGGTTTTTCTACTGATCAAATATTAAATATAGAGTTACAAGGAAATAACCACAATTTAATGAGAGATGCATTTGCTACTGTACCAGATGTAAAGTCTATTTCTCGAAGCGAACATATTCTTCATTCTAGTATGACACATCTTAAAGATGGGAAATACAAGGATCCGCTTGACTCGGCACAAGTGCATATCAATTTCATAGATGAATTCTATTTATCTAATCACCAATTTAGTCTGATCGCAGGTGAGAATTTCAGGTATCGCCCCGACAGTGCAGAAGAACAGCACGTCATAGTCAATGAAAAACTTCTAGAACGTTTCGACATTGATCCTTTAAATGCGCTAGGAGAAAAAATAGAATTGGAAGACAAAAAACTGGCCATTTTAGGAGTAGTCAAAGACTTCAATCACTCAACCCTTGATGCGCCAATAGAGCCATTTGCATTCAGATATGACCCAACCAAATATAGGTACTTGAATTTGGCCATCAATGCTGACGATTACATAGCCACTATAGATCGGCTTGAAGCAGTTTGGAGAAATTTTGACGAGTTGCATCCTTTCTCGGCCACTTTCTATGATGATGAAATAGACAGGGCTTATATGATGTTTAGCATGCTTATCAAAGTGGTTGGCTTCCTGGCTATACTGGCTATATCGATTGCGGCCATGGGATTGTTAGGAATGAGTGTGTATGCAGTAGAGACCAGAATAAAAGAAATAAGCATTAGAAAAGTAATGGGTGCCTCGGTAATCAAATTGGTCTATTTACTATCCAAGGGTTATATATGGCTGCTTGTGGTAGCCACCATAATTTCTGCACCCTTAACTTATTTTATCATCAATGAAATGATAATTTCAGAATTTGCCTATTTGGCTCCTATGACAGTTGGGGATGTACTTAGTGGCTTGATTCTAGTATTTATGATTGGACTGGTCATGATCGGTTTTCAAACTTACAGAGCGGCGCAAACCAATCCGGCAGAAACATTGAGAAATGAGTAGGATTATAATACCAGCGATTCTAGGTCGCTGGCCAATTTTTTTAACTTTATACTTAAGATTATGAAGGGAACTAATATAGGAGAATTTGAAGAGTTGGTACTTCTCACCATTGCATCGCAAATAGATCAAGCATATAGTGTAATGATCTGCGATGAAATTGAACGAGTAACTGGTAGGAAAGTAAAACTAGGAGTAGTTCATTCCGTTCTCAATCGCCTGGAAGAAAAGGACCTTATCAACTCAAGACTAGGAGAAGCTACTAAAGCCCGCGGCGGTCGACGCAAACGTTTTTTTGAAGTTTCAAAGGCCGGAAAAGCTGCATTAATAAAAGCAAAAGAGCAAAGAGACCAACTTTGGAATACAATTCCCGATGTGGTATTCAAAGAGTATTTTTTGCAATTTTAAAACATCAACTATTGATTCACAGTCAAAGCTATGCTTAAAAACATCAACGTGGGTTCCTTGATTTCTAACTACCCTCGCCTTCTCATTTTTATAACATTTACTTTTGTTGCCAGTATTTTACATTACAAGTTCGGAATTAAGATAGTTCGTGACTCCGGTAGATATTTTTCCTACGCAGCTGATTTAAAGAATGGTTTTTATTTTGATTCGCGCAACTTTTGGTACATAGGCTATGTAGCTGTGATTTACGTTACCAGCTGGATTTCCGATTCTTCGGCAGCACTTGTACTCGTTCAACATTTGATTTCTTTTGTTTCAGTCATCTGTCTTTTTCAGACCTCTATTTTGGTTTTCAATTCCCAAAAGGGTGCATTGATAAGTTCTTTGATCTATATTTTTTACGGCGAAATTTTGATGTGGAACAATTATATTCTTCCAGAAGCCATTTATTCCAGTTTTACTATTTTCTCCATTTTTCGTTTAGTTAAGCCCAACCAATCTCATTTTGGGGTTATTCTTTCAATTCTGATCATCGGTTACACATCACTAATTAAGCCAACCGGGATAGCACTTATTTTAGCACTATTCGTTATCTGCTTTGTTAAACTCCAAAAACTTGGCTCCCTAAGATGGGTATTACTTGTTTTTTTCTTCTTGAGCTTTCTCGCACTTGGGAATCAAATGGTTACATCTTTTACAATGGTTCAAAATTTCTTAACAGGAGAACTCGTTTATTCAGTGGCTTCATATCCTCATTTGCCAGGCTTTGACTGGATGATGGTTACTATTCCAAATAACCTATTTATCCCTGAAAAATCATATTCTCCTTTCTTTGAGATATTGATCTTTTCGGTAAGTAATCCACTTTTTAGCCTTAAGCTTTTCTTTGGTAAATTAATTTATTTCGTACTTCATTTAAGGCCATACTGGTCCCTTTGGCATAATGCATTTGTAATATGTACTCTATACCCGCTATACTATTTTTCTTGTATGGCCTACAAAAAGAACATCCGCCACCCGCTATGGAAGATATGGGTTTTCACCTATTTGATTGCACATTGTTTATTTATAGGGTTGTACACTGCCTCTTGGGATGGTAGGTTCTTAATGCCTATCTATCCATTGATAACACTACTAGCAGGTAGCTATCTGGCCACTCACTCACTACCAAAGTGGTCCCTGTTTAATTCGGGATTAAGAAAAAAATAGCAAAAAAAGGAACAACAGGAATGATTCAGGATTTAATCCACTCACACATTCCGTAGTGCTGGCTGTCCATTCCGAGTTTTTCGTAAACCTGGAGTGCATTAGTGTTAGTCTTATCTACATATAGACGAATCCCACAATATTCACCTGAGTCTTTTACCATGGTTTGTATGTGTTCATAAAGTGCTCGATACACTCCTTTTCCACGAAAGTCTTTGTCAACAAATACAGATTGAATCCAAAGGATCATTCCATTTCTCCAATCGCTCCATTCGAAGGTGATCAGCAAACTACCAGCGATCTTTCCGTCTACTTCTGCCACAAAATACCAACCTTTAGATTCATCGTCAAAAACAGCCTGAACACCTGGTGTAATAATATTTCTATCCAAAGCCACATTCTCCGTCTCCCGAGCCATGTCGATTTGAAAATCTATAATATCTTTTGCCTCTTCGGCCTTTGCTCTTCTTACATTCATATCCTAAATCATTACTCGGCCATAGCCGATATTTTTTTATCCCAAGGCTTAATCATTATCGCCAATACCACAAAAATCAATAACATATACAAATACCAAACATTTCCAGCTAGATCGAAGAAGTTCAATCTTCCATCTGTAAACTTCAAGAGTATCAACACTTGAGCACCGTAGGGAAGTAAGCCCTGAACAATACATGAAAACGTATCAATCAGTGCCGCCGCTTTTCTTTTGTCCACTCCATAGCTTTCGCTAATTTCTTTCGAAATGTCTCCTGTGATCAACAGCGTCACCGTGTTATTCGCTATCGCCAAATTGGTAATGCCAATCAATGCGCCCAATCCAAACTGGGCTGATTTCTTCCCTTTCACCCATTCTTTTACTTTCCTCAGCGTGTAGTTGATGCCACCATCATGCGCCGTTAATGCTGCTAACCCCCCACTAAAAATGGCGAGCAAAAAGACTTCCGTCATGCCTTCGAATCCTTTGTATGTGGTCTTGGCAAACCCCATCATAGTAAAACTATCAAAAGAAATACCCATTAACCCACTCACGATAATTCCAATGATCAACACATGAAACACTGGTACACCCATCACAGCCAATACAATCACCAAAACATAAGGAATGATTTTCATCAATTCATAGTCACCAGTATCGGTCAAGGCATCGATTCCTGATAAGTCTTTGGTCAAACCAAAAACCAACAATAACACAACCGTTACTAAAGCCGCAGGTAAGGCGATGTAGATATTTGCTCTAAACTTATCCTTCATTTTCACTCCCAGTGACTGCGTAGCAGCAATCGTCGTATCTGAAATAATAGAAAGATTGTCGCCAAACATGGCACCACCCAGCAGCGTAGCCGACATCAATGCCAGAGAAGTACCAGACCGATCAGCCAAGCCGACGACGATGGGCCCGAGCGCTACAATCGACCCCACAGAAGTCCCTGTAGCTATCGATAAAAAGCTAGCAATCAAGAATACACCAACAGGTAGGTATTGTACAGAAATGAAATCCAATCCAAAATTGACAACTGAATCCACGGCACCCATTTGCTTCGATACGGTGGCAAAAGCCCCAGCCAGCAAATAAATAATTCCCATGGTCATCACCTTGGAATCTCCACATCCCTCCACCAATTGTTTGGTCTTTTCTTCCAGGCTATCACTAAATAGTACGAAGGCCACCATGATTCCAAGAATAACGGCGATTGGTGCTGGCAATGCATAAAAGTCGTCCAACAATATGCCTATACCCAAAAAGGAGAAAATGAATACCATCAACGGTATCAGAGATTTAAAACTTCCTTGTTTTTCCATGAATTGATTGTTTTGATTCGGCAGTCGCTAAGCTATTGAGATTCAAATGAAAAAGGAAATCAAGTTTGGATAGATTCTGGCTACCATTTCTATCCTTTGATGTCTCAAAATAATTTTCCAGTACCTAAATTGCAGCCATGTTGGAAAATGCGGATTTAGACTATTTAAACGGACTGAACCCTCCACAGCGAGAGGCAGTCGAAAATGTGGATGGGCCATCGATGATCATCGCAGGTGCGGGATCTGGAAAGACTCGTGTGCTTACTTATCGTATCGCCCATTTGATCAAAAAACATAAAGTCGACCCTTTCAACATTCTGTCTTTGACCTTTACCAACAAGGCCGCCAAAGAAATGAGACAGCGTATCGAAGGCGTGGTGGGCAACGATGCCCGAAACCTTTGGATGGGAACCTTTCACTCCGTTTTTTCCAGGATATTGAGAGCAGAAGCGGATCGATTAGGCTATCCGAGTCATTTCACCATCTATGATGCGGATGATTCTAAGTCTCTGATTAAGCAGATCGTCAAATCATTTGGTTTGGATGACAAAGTGTATAAACCCAATGTGGTTTTCAACCGAATATCCAGTGCCAAAAATCGCCTCGTATCCTGGCAGGAATACAACAACAACCCTGTCTACTTAGCCGACGACACTGAAAATGGCAAACCCGAAATGGGTAAAATCTATCGCGAATACGCCCAGCGATGCTTCAAAGCAGATGCCATGGATTTCGACGACTTGCTGTTCAACACCAACGTACTCTTCAGAGACCACATCGACGTTCTCAACAAATACCAACAGCGCTTTCACTATGTGATGGTGGACGAGTTTCAAGATACGAACATTTCACAGTATGTGATTACCAAAAAACTAGCGGCTGTACGACGAAACATCTGTATTGTAGGTGATGATGCACAGAGTATTTACGCCTTTCGTGGAGCTGACATTCAGAATATTCTGAACTTTGAAAAGGATTATCCGGAACTGAAAGTAATTAAACTGGAGCAAAATTACCGATCGTCCAAAACGATTGTAAATGCAGCCAACTCCGTCATAACTAAGAATAAAAACCAATTACGCAAAAGCGTCTGGACGGACAATAACGAAGGCGACCTGATCGAATTGATCAAAGCCACCACGGATAACGAAGAAGGCAAACTAGTAGCATCTGCCATCTTTGAATCTAAAAACAATAACCAATACAAAAACGCGGACTTCGCGATCCTCTATCGTACCAACAGCCAGTCACGAGCGATGGAAGAAGCGTTGCGAAGAAACAACATCAAATATCAGATTGTAGGCGGTTTGTCTTTCTATCAAAGAAAAGAGATCAAAGATCTGCTTGGCTATATTCGATACTCTGTCAATCAGAACGACGAACAGGCATTACGTAGAATAATCAACTTGCCCAAACGAGGTATTGGTGGTACGTCGGTAGATAAACTTTTTGTAGCGGCGGCGGAACAAAACCTAGATCTGTGGACCGTATTAGAAGACGCTAAAAATATTATAGGCGGGCGTACGGCCACTGCAATAGATGGATTTGTAACTACCATCAAGAGCTTCAAGCTGGCGGTGGAAAAGAAAGATGCTTTCGAAGCTGCTTCACAGATTGCCAAGAACTCTGGCTTGATGAAAGAGCTCTACGATGACAAAACCATCGAAGGTCGTAATCGCTACGAAAATGTTCAGGAACTCCTTAACGGGATCAAAGAGTTTGTAGACAACCCTGAAAACGAAGACAAATCTATGTCGGCCTTTTTACAGGAAATTGCGCTGCTGACAGATGCCGATAATAAGGACAAAGACGAGGACAAGGATGTAGTCACGATGATGACAATACACATGGCCAAAGGACTGGAGTTCAAGAATGTGTTTATCGTAGGGATGGAGGAAGACCTCTTCCCTTCTCAGATGATGATCAGTTCGCGTCAGGATTTGGAGGAAGAACGGCGTTTATTCTATGTAGCTATCACGAGAGCTGAAACCAAACTGTATTTGAGTTATGCCTTGACCAGATACCGATTTGGAAGATTAAAAACATGTGAACCGAGTCGTTTTCTAGAAGAGATAGACAAAGACTTCTTGAAGTTCAATGCCAAAATGAGCAGCACACCTTCTCCAGGAGATCAGTATGCCAAGACTTTTATTAGTAATGTGCAAAGATCAACTCCAAAGCCTCCGCCAAATCAATTGTTTCACAAACCATCGGCGGACTTTAGACCTAGCGACACTTCCAAGTTAGCTGTAGGCAACAAAGTAGAACATCCCAAATTTGGTTTCGGGCAAGTCACAGCGATAGACGAACAAGGTGCTAACAAAAAGGCTCACATCAGCTTTGAAAAAGCAGGTGATAAGACTTTGTTACTCAGTTTTGCGAAGTTGAGGATAATGGATTAATTGAGCATTCCGTTGTCAACCAGACCAAAGACTGACAACCAGATTAACAGTTGAACCACCTGAAATACATTGTGGAATTTACTGCTTTTGATGTTGAGTGAGATAACTACCACATACCATGTGAAGTATATTATTAGAGGAATTTGCTCAGTCAACGTATATCCTGAAATGAAAATATTCTGAACTATACTGATACCAATCGTAGAAGCAAAAAGTCCATACAACCAGCGCCAGTTTTCATAAAAATAAGCATGCATATCAGTTTCCTGACTTCTCGAGCCCGTGGGAAACATAAAACGCGCCAATAGAAATAAAGCAATAGGAAAACTGAGCAAGGCCAGGATAATGTATTGGGTCCACTCTGTTATTTGATTCGAATATTGAAAAGTATACCACCAGTCTTGGAAGAAAACCAGAAAGATGACCACAATAAAAATACAATGTGCTGCACTGAATTTGGTCTTCTTGAACTGAGCAACCATATCCGCTACCCCATTCAGCAACTGCGCAACGCCTAAACCCAAAATCAATGATATTAATACAACTACGTATTCAAATGGTTCCATAGTTTAGTTTTTGTTCTCTCTAAAATAGTAAAAGTCTGTAACAGACACACTTATTAAATAGTTCTCTATTTGTTCCATAAAACACTTGCATCATTTTTTTGTCTAATTTTTAAACTAATTTATTAGACAATCGTTATTGATGCAAACGATATATGTTATGGCTATAAAAGAAAAAACCAAACGCAAGGCATCTTCTTATGCATCCTTTTCTAAAGGAGATTTGATCAATGCGTACATGCAATTGATACTAGAATCTGAAAAGACTCCGGAATCAATTTATAAGTTTTGTAAAGACCTCAAAATACCAGAAAGTCAGTTTTACGAACATTTCGGTAGTTTCGAAAATCTTCAAAAAGGCATATGGGACGAATTCATTCATCAGGCCCTTACAGTTATTTCTAAATCCAAGGAGTATCAATCTTTTAACAAAAGAGAGAAGCTATTAACCTTCTATTTTACCTTCTTTGAAATATTAACCTTGAATCGTAGTTATATACTCCTCACCTTAAAAAGTCCATTGGATATCCCTCAGCTTGCATTACTTAGAAATTCATTTCAAGAATATATTTCTGCGCTCAGTGAATTGAAAACGGAGGAAGAAGAACCAATCAAACACTACTCTTCTAAAGCTGTGGAAGAACTTGCATGGGCTCAATTTTTAGTGATTCTAAGATTTTGGATCAAGGATGATTCTGCAAGATTCGAAAAAACTGATGTGATGATTGAAAAGACTATTAATACAACTTTCGATGTGGTGGACACGACACCTATCAATAGTGTGATTGACTATGCCAAATTTCTTTTCAAGGAAACTGTAAACAAATGAAAACCATAGATAGCATTCCTGTAGGAAAAATCAGTCGCGCTGGAAAGTTGCTCACCACCGGAATCAAAGTCGGTTCGAACCAGCTGAAATATTACGGAGAGAAGATAACAAATCCGAAAAACGCTCGAAAAAATCTGGATGAAAACAATGCAGAGGATATCTACAATGGGCTAAGTCAGCTCAAAGGCAGTTCGCTAAAAGTTGCTCAAATGCTTAGCATGGATAAAAACATTTTGCCTGAAGCGTATGTCGACAAGTTTTCACTTTCTCAATTTTCTGTTCCTCCTTTATCCGGACCTTTAGTGCAGAAAACTTTTAAAAGGTATTTCGGCAAAAGTGCAGAAGAACTCTTTGACAAATTCGAATCAAAATCTACACATGCTGCTAGCATTGGACAGGTACATAAAGCAGAAAAAGATGGTAAACAACTAGCTGTGAAGATTCAGTACCCTGGAGTTGCACAGAGTATTTCATCAGACTTAGCCATCGTTAAGCCATTTGCGATGCAGCTGCTCAACTTGAAAGGCAAAGAGCTTGAAAAATATTTCAAAGAAGTTGAAGGAAAGTTGTTAGAAGAAACTGACTATAAACTGGAAGTAAATCGTAGTCTATCGATAACTGAAGCTTGCAGTAAAATACCTAATATCAGATTCCCGAAATACTACAAGGAGTTTTCCAATGAGCGTGTGATTACAATGGATTGGATGACAGGGGTTCACATGTCAGAATTCACAAAGAACAACAACGATCAGAAAGCGGCGAATCAAATTGGTCAAACACTTTGGGACTTTTATATGTTCCAAATACATGGTCTAAGAGAAGTGCATGCAGACCCTCACCCTGGTAATTTTCTAATCGATGAATCGAATCAACTAATAGCCATCGATTTTGGATGCATCAAGGAGATTCCCGAAGATTTTTATGTACCCTACTTCGAATTGTCGAATCAGGCCATCATGGAAAACTCGACCATTTTCGAACAAAAATTATATGAATTGGAAATATTGAGAGACGACGATAGTGAAGCGGAAAGAGTATTTTTCAAGACATTTTTCAAGGAGCTTTTGAGTCTGTTTACGCTGCCTTTCAATCTCAAGAACTTTGACTTTAACAACGATGAATTCTTTAATGCCATAGCAGAGAAAGGTCAGCAACTTTCAAAGAATTCGGAGTTTAAAAAAATGAATCAAAACAGAGGTTCGAAGCATTTTCTCTATATGAATAGGACATTTTTTGGTTTGTACAATCTACTATACAGCCTAAAGGCAAAAGTAGAAATCAATCAATTCAAGAAATACGTTTGATTTAGTTCTATAGCCCTCCGAGCTCAAAATTGAAGTTCGGAGGGCGTTTTTTATTTTAAAGGAATATTTTTCACAGTCTCCAATAGGAACGGCCAATATTTCTGCACCGAACTGATTTGCACTCTTTCATCCGGTGAGTGTGCCCCTCGAATGTTAGGTCCAAAACTGATCATTTCCATTTCTGGGTAGTTAGTACCGAGAATCCCACATTCCAACCCGGCATGACAAGCACTTACATCCGCCTTGTGACCGAATGTCTTTTGATACAAATCATCCATTAGCTTCACGATGTCTGCTTCTGGTTTTGGTGTCCAGCCTGGATAGTCTCCATCCATTGTTGTTTCCGCTCCAAGCAATTCGAATATCGCTTGAATGTTCAATGCTAAATCTATTTTTTCCGTATCTACGGAACTTCTCGTCAAACATTGAATGCTGTATTTACCATCTCCAACAGCTACGCGTGCAACATTATTTGACGTTTGCACCAAACCTTCCATATCGGGGCTCATGCGATAAATGCCATTGGGCAACGCATAAACTGCTCTGAGTAACTTCTGCTGAAAGTCTTTGGTCAACGCCTTAGCTGGTGTTGCCACTTCACTGATATCCACTTCCATTTCAGGATCAGTAGTATCATGTTCTTCGATCATCATTTCGGCTAGTCCAATGATCTCATTTTCCAGTTCTTCTTTTTCAGCTTTCAAAACTGAGATTATAGCCACAGATTCTCTTGGGATCGCATTTCTCAATCCTCCCCCATCTATGCTGGCGATGCTCATATCAAATTCAGAATCCAAGGCATACAACAGACGATTCATCAGTTTGTTGGCATTACCCAAACCTTCATGGATTTGCATACCAGAATGGCCGCCTGATAGTCCTCTCATTTTGATTTCAAGTCCAACTCTTTCTCCTGAAACTGGCTCTTCTTTGTAAGTCCCTTCTCCAGTCACATCCACACCACCAGCACAGCCAATAGTTAATTCGTGATCGTCTTCGGTATCGAGGTTGAGCATGATTTCGGCATCTAGCAAACCACCCTTCAAGCCCATCGCACCAGTCATTCCAGTTTCTTCGTCAATAGTAAACAATCCTTCAATCGCAGGATGTGCAATGTCTTTTGAAGCCAGCAAAGCCATGATAGAAGCAGCGCCAATGCCATTGTCAGCACCTAGCGTTGTTCCTTTTGCCTTTACCCAATCTCCTTCTACAAACATATCTATGCCCTGTGTATCGAAATCAAATACCGTATCGGCATTCTTCTGATGAACCATATCTATGTGGCTCTGGATACATACCGTTTTACGATTCTCCATGCCAGGCGTCGCTGGCTTTTTGATAATGATATTGCCTACTTCATCTACATAAGTATCGAGATTGAGACTTTCGCCGAAATTCTTGACAAAGGCGATTACTCTTTCTTCTTTTTTCGAGGGTCTGGGTACCGCATTCAAATCGGCAAAGCAGTTCCACATTTCTTTGGGTTCGAGGTTTCTAACGTCGTTGCTCATGTAGCTATTGATTAATGGTTCAATGAAATTCGACCGCTAAATTAGACATTAGTCAAAACATTCATCTATCAATTGGCACATGAATCTGGTTCAATCGCACGGTGTCGTGAAAACAAAAAAGGAGCTACTCTCATAGCTCCCATTGCACTTTGTTCAATCAATTGTGCGATTACCTCTCGATAAGGATTTTGGTTGTTGTGATATTTTCTTGCTCAATGACCTTCATCAAATAGACACCTGGCTTCCAGGTACTTACATCTATACTTGCCTGTCTATCCAAATTATAATCCAACATTTTTATTCCATTGATCGAATAGATGCTAAGTCTCGCTTGAGAGGGATTTCCATTTTGAACATGCACCCAATGTTTTGTGGGATTGGGGAAAACCCGGATCCCATCTACCGAATCATCTACTGATAATAAGGTATTTACAGGCGTATCCGGTTCGCTCACCACGAAGGAGCGCTGAATCGATGTAGCCGGATTATAAGTGTCATTTCCTGGCTGACTCGCTTCGATGGTTACGGTACCCGTTCCTGTAAGAGTTACCGTCATTCCGGAAAGGGTAGCCGGCCCATCAATAATGGAAAAACTCACCAATAAACTTGAAGATGAAGTAGCCTCCAAATCGAATGGCTCATCCCCTACCTCACGGTCAGAAAGTTCGTTGAAGGTAATTTCCTGCGATTGTTTAGCTGGGTCAAGCACTTTAAAAGAAACTGTCTTTTCGGCAGCTTCATACACGTCGTTACCAGCCTGGGATATTTTTATAAAGACAATTCCAGAAACTCCAGTAAGTGTCACTTGTCCGGTTTGATCTACGCTCGCCGGCCCAGAAGTTACCGAGTAAGTCAATGGAAGTCCACTACTCACCGAAGCACTCAAATTGAAGGAAGGATCTCCGATCATTTTATCCTCAAATGACTCCATGGAAATATATTGTGAAAGTTTGTCTGCCAGACTGGGAGCAGCCCAAACCACCAGATTTCTAACAATTTGTCCATAAGTGCTGGTAGCCTCCATATTCTCTCTCCTTTCACCCAATGCGATATAAGCGACTTTGCCTACCATACCATCTTCATCACCATCAAAATATTGGGTAAACCCAGCCTGTCGAGTTTGTGAGGCACTTCCAATCGGGGGAGGCGCATTATTGGAAAATAATGGTGTCAAATGATTAACTCCTCTTCCAATAGGAATGTCTCCGCTATAATCAAAATTAATGTACAGCTCGTCGTACACTTCGAAGTGAGGAAGGGTAGAAAATGAACCATTCGCTGCGGCAGGCAAAGGATCATCATTCCATGAGGTCATATCAGGGTACAAGGCAACATCATCAAAAGTCACCCCATAAGTAGATACAAAATGCCCATGATCTGTGGCATACATATCAAAAGTAGCCAGATTAGCTGCCCAGCCAGAATTAGAGGACTCTGCACCAAATAGGTTGGAAACGAGCACATCTTTGTTCTGACCATTATCTTGATCATTATATAGCGCATGATGCAAACCGACCACGCCACCTCCGTCGTCTGCAAAGGTCACAATAGCTTGAAGCATTTCATCCGTGATATAGTTCGACCAATGCTTAAAGAATACCACCACATCATAGTCTTTTAAATAAGCGAGTACTTCCGCTTCATTGCTTGCATTGAATACTAAAGTCCCAGTCACATCCAGGTGGTCAGTAGTAATATTCAAGTCATCCTCAGTTCCGTTGGCATTGAGTAGTGCCAATAGGTGTGTATAGTCTGCTGGCAGATTGTCTCCTCCTCCATGATTGCAAGGCACGTCATTCTCTTTGTTACCCGGGCCACAATTGCCAGCATCAATGGCTCCTCCATGTAGAATCAAGGTTTTTACTGCCGTTTCTTTTCTGGTTTGACTTGGATAAGTATCAATGATGTTCAAAAAAGTACGGGCCGCATGCGCTACGGTCTGTGGAAACCAGTCTCTGGTCGTAATGATGCGATAATCTCCTGTCCCATCGTCATTAAGTGAACTATGAGGACTAGCTATTGTCACTCGGTCATCCGGATTGTAGGTTACACCCAAATTTTCGAGGGTTTCGCCTGTTGGCTCTCCTGGGCCTTCAGGGAAGCCTGCTGAAATTTGTCCTTTCAGCAGGCTAAAACCTAAAACTTCATGCCCGGAACCACTAGTGTCCGGAATTCTCCAAAATGCAGGGATGCTGGCCCCGTGACATTGAGCCATCACCGGCTTGCCTTGGAGCAAAGCTTCGATGGCCAAATCATTCAAATGTGTTGCTGTGTTTTCTATAACCGTTGCAGAGAGTTCGCGTGCGTCTGTTCCTTGTGATGCATAGGCTCCATCCACTCTATAGTCGAGCGACCCGGTTCCACCAACCACTACGATTCCGATATACCCGTCGATGGATTCTACGTCTAATAGACTCCCTGTGGTATTGTCCGAAGCCGGAACGGTATTGTATGTTTCATTCCAAGCCTGCCCGAACATACCGTTGAATTGGGATTGAAAATCAGAATAATTACTCGTTTCATGCGCATTGGCGGCGGCCGGAATATCTGCATAGTGTTCAGTCATGTAAATGGAGAAATCCATCGTTGAAGCACTACGTACATCTACCTCATGACCGGCAGCTTCTAGTGCAGCCTTCATCACAATATACTCCGAATAATAGGTCTGTTCGTGTGAAACAAACATCAAAACCTTATCCGCCCAAACGACAGACGATGATAATAAAAGCGCTGTTAATAGAATTTTAGATAAATGCTTCATTTTAATTTTCAGGTCTAATTAACAATTGCATGGTTTCATTAGTTGTACGCTCCCAGCCGGTGTCGTATTGATTTTCTTCCCATTTACCTCCTCTAAGTTTTATCCATACCCGATGGTTGGCTTTGTCTTGCCACCAGGATTCTCCTGAAGAATTAACTACATCAGTCAAAGAATTTAGTTCGGAATAGTAGGTATAGTTATTAGCATTCCTTTCTTGTTGCCAACGAACGACCGGATCTATGCTTCCATCGAACTGAACACCAATGACTTGGGTATCCGATGTTTCTTTCATCTGCTCTACTTCCATTAGAAAGTCCGTTGGGTTGGTTTCGCCCGGGAAGGTGAGCACGTACAAACCATCTGGTGTAGTGGCAAAATCCCTCATATGCTGAAGTGTCCAATTGGGTTGTGCAGCATCGACATCCCAGGTAGCCACCACCGAATTCAGATCCAAATCATCTGGTTCATACCTATCCACATGGATCGCCATGATGTCCTGATCCGGAGACGTAAGCGGTGGAGTATATCCAACTCCATGGAGCACAAAAGCAGCAAAGCCATAAAATGGGCCTGCTACACTCACACCTCCTGCTATTTCTGTACCCAGTTCTACAGTATGAACCGTTTTGCCATGCGTAAGAAAAGGATCATCATACACAAAATAATTGCCCTCTGGCCCCCAAAAACCATAAGGGTCATACAAAGCACTCGCCAACGTGAAATAACTATCTGTGGATTGAAGTTTCACTCCGGGGTGAGAATTGATAAAAGTGTTATTGGTGTTTCGCATCATGCCCATGTCTACTGCGCGGAGATAGTAGTCGTCGGAGGCAAATACCCCCGCTCGGTCATGTTCTGTAACTTCGAAATTGACTAAAATATTATTTTTCATGCTGAACGCACTATGATAAGTAGCAAAAGCCGTAGGTGCTGAAGAAGCATTGAACTGAAAATCAGCAATGTCAGGCCGGCCAGTGCCATTCATCATATAGTTGAGACTGGTACCTACAATCAAACCTCTTTCAATCACACCTTCGGCTCCCGAGCCGGCAAAAAAACGTCCGCAGTTGTCAGCAGACACAAATTCAATCATATCCGTCCAAACACCTCGATCCCAGGAGCCATTATCCATATTCTTCCAGGTATGGAATCTAGCCAAGGTAAATCGTCTCAGGCTTTCGGTATTTCCATTGTCTGCCCGGCCATCCGTACTAGACCAATATTGAAGAGGAAAAGTGTTACCATCTTCGTCGTTTTGAGGATCATCCAAATGGAGACCATCGTTTTTATTGGAATGGGCGGTATTGCCATCAAAGGTGCCGAATAGTATTCTATTGGGCCTAATCAATTGGCCATCACTAGCCAGCACCTCAGCACTAGGACCAAAAGGTCGGTCAGGAAAAGCCAGCCAATACCCAAAGGTTTGACAATCTGCTGCAGCATTGTTTGTTACTGTATTGTCTGGATTGGCTATCCAAAAGCCTGACGAACCGAAGCTACCCACTTCATGCTCCATCAGCTGAGAACCATATTCAGGATTTCTGACATGCAGCACCAGATTGCCATCGATCGTGTTTCTTCGTTCTACTGCGTCTTCGGTAAAAACTCCATGACCTCGAGTATCATAGACAATATTATCTCTGACCTCGACGCCGTTGGTGCCATGTATCACAATGCCTCGATTGGCCGAAGAGTTGATAGTATTTTTATTAAAGTATTGTCCAGTGGCATCTGAAAGCGTAGCAGTACCTTCATAACTCAGCATGTGCCAATGAAAGGGATATCTTCTGAATCTACCTGCCTGTCCGGCTCGTTTAAATTCAACCCCTTCGATGAATGCCTTGCCACTTGGCATAATCATCGTGTGCACACCAAACCCTTCGTTCTTCCATAAGTTATCATCCGGTGCCTGGATAACAATATTTCGAGTCAAATTTCCTACCTCCGCACGCTCGTCAAGGATCAAAGGTGTAGTCGTGGATTCAGTATCGGCCACTGGTGGAGAAACCGTACCTGAAGGAGAAAGGCTGAGTCCATCTGCTACAGGATATTGCAATAGTCCCCACCTTTGGGCATTCAATGGGTCGGCCAGACCCAATTGCCCCCCACTCACGCTGGTGAGGCTGATTCGCTGAGTGACCGAAGCTCCAAATCCTGCTTCGTAATAATCCGTCGGGGCAACCACAATTTCATCTCCTGTTGTCCAGTCCACACTCTCTATCAATGATAGTGAAGTAGATCCTGATGCAGCGTGCGCATTAATTTTTGTCCAGATGACATCAGGAGCAACTCCATGAAGCTCAAGATATCCGCCCATTACCATGATGCCTCGTGTTCCCATCCCCATTCGACTGGCCTCTGTATCAGTATCATTAAGTGTGATGGTAGCTTTTTGCTGGAAAGGTTGGTTTGGCGAACCGATTTTAAAAGTTCCTTCTACGACAATCCATTCGCTGGTCAATTCAAGATCTTGGGTATCAAATTGTAGCGCTCCTTTTATTGTCAGTCCGCCTAGGTTGGGTGTGTCTTCATCCAGCAATACATAATGGCCAGCTGGTATCACAACTTCATCGCCGGCCTGAGGTTTGGTACCTTCCCAGGTGGCAGCATCCGACCACAACATGACATCATCTATCCCTAGTACCTGAATAGTTTCGCTATAGTGGGGGCTTTCACAACCGGCCTCAATTATTTCTGCTCTGAAATAAACCGGCAACTCATTAATTGTGGCTTTGTAGCTACCACCGATGGCTCCAGTAATATCAGACCATGTGTTCAGCTCTGTTGATTGTTGCCATTGGATGGTTCCTCTATAAGTATCAGCCTGTAGATCTACCTGATCGCCGGATTCAACCAGGATGGCCTGTTGGCCCCATAAGGAGGTAGTGATCATTGTCGCACAAAACGCCCACAAAATTATTACTATATTTTTCATGGCTATGTCTTTTAGAAAGCTGGAAGTTTGTTTGTCCAATGCACTCACTTGATCCTGATCTTAACCATGTCAGAGGTTTTTTCATTGTTCAAATGGAGGATGTACATCCCCTTAGGTAACCCTTCAATATCTACTTCTTGCTTCCTGCCCAGTAGTTGATCATTTCGAAGCGTGCGTCCATGCATGTCGATCAATCTGAAATGTGCCCTTTCCAGGTCGGTTTGAATGGTGAATGTGGCTGAAGTTGGATTAGGGAATACTTGGAAGTAGGGAGAGTGCTCTATGCTAGCTACGACCGGGCAACCAGCAGCTTGACCTACAGATACGGTAACCGAATGAACTGTTTGGCTAAAGCAATAGCTACTGATAAGCATGAATAAAGTAGTAATATGCGTCTTCATATTCGCGTTATTTTAACGAATCAAATATGAGACGAAAGCCAACTGAATTGCTAATTTATGTGGTATACAAAGGGTCTACAACTGTAATTGCTTCGATAAATAGGCTTATCAAGTCCATGAATGCTGTGATCTGATGGACATAAAAATCACAGGATAAAGATGGTTCGAGCTAATTTAACTTTTTGACATACTAGAATCATTCATTTCCAGCTTTGAGATATAAGAATTCAAATCCTGCTCTTCTTCTAGTTGCAGCTTTTTCTTCAATCGATATCTCGCCATCTTCACACTTTTTGACTCAATATTCAACAGAGTGGCAATTTCACTGTTGGCCAACTTCATTCTCAACAATGCGCAAAGTCTAATTTCACTTTGTGTCAAATCATTGTGATAAGATTTTAAAACATCAAAAAATTGAGCATGGACATCGCTAAAATAGTTATTGAAGTTGTCCCAGTCTTTTTCCTGAGCCTTGTTGATAGAAATGATGTTCTTAATTTTTTGCTTGCCAGCACCATCCAGTTCTTTGAGTTGTTGCTCTATTTCCTCTATTCCATTTTTATGATGAATCATTTGGAGCGTATGAGCAGACAACTGCGCATGTTTTTTTTCAAGTTCTAATTGAAGTGCTGATTTTTCTTCCTCCAATTTGGCTTGTTTGAGATGCGCTCTGGATCTAAAATTCACAAAGGCCAGAAACGCTATCAATGCCAACGAAACAATACCCACCATGAGTGATATTAACTTATACTGATGTACTTGATTTTCTGCATTCAGTGCGTCTATTTCATGCTGCTTTTTAAGGGTCTCAAATTTGATCCTCTGATCAGTTATGGCATCGTCTCTTCTTTCTCGCGTGATCGAATCGGTATATGTCATAGACATAGAGGCATATTCATAGGCTTTTTCGAAGTTTCGTTGCTTTGCTAGCACCAAACTCAAAAATTCGCTAGACTCAGCTATATACTGTCGATACTTAACCCTCTTTGCCTCTCTTAGCCCAATTTCACTAAAGTACCTAGCGCTATCGAGCATATTCAGTCCAAAATAATTTTTTCCTAGTTCGGTATAGACTGGAGGTATAGAGCGATTTCGTAACCCCTTGGTAGCACGAGCTTTTTGTAAATATTCAATGGCCAGCCGATGCTCCTTCTTTTGATAATAAATATTACTCAAGTTAATTGCAGAAGTAGCCTGTCCTTTTTCTGAATTTTCATTTACTGCAATCTCGTATGCCTTTTTGTAATAATACAAGGCACTATCAACCATGAGCTGTAAATTATATACGCCTCCTACGCCAATATAAGGACTGTGATCATTTCTTCCATCTTTATGTTCCATAGCTTTACGATAGAAACTAATAGCCTTATCGTAGCTACCTTGCCGCATATACACATTGGCTATATTATGGAGCTCAATATCTACTTTATGGCCCAGACCATTTTGCAGTTTATTTTCATACGCCTTGGTATACCATTTCAAGGCTGTGGAATAATCCCCTTGCATACCAAAACTCAGCCCAATTTCAGTCAGGCAGTTACTTTCGTATTTAACAGAATCACATGACTTTAAAATTGGAATAGCTAATAAATAATAAGATTTGGCTTTAATATATTCTGCCTCTCTAAGATGTACTTTGCCCAAATACCAAGTTCCAAAACCTTTTTCAAAAGAACGGTCATCCAATTCAGAAACAGCCTTATTTAGAATTTGTTTTGCTGTATCTCTTTCACCCAAATTGCAGTAGGCAGCACCAACATATACCAATGATCTATTTATAGATACTGGTGAGTTTTTCTGTTTTGCGATGGAGTAAGCTCGGTTTGACCACCACAAGGCACTATCTCTGTTGAGTCTTCCTAAGTGTGCTTTTGTGAGTGCTTCTTCAAATTGCAATGATTGAGCAATGGGATATAATGGGATAGATAATAAAAAAAGTAGTAAATAAGCATTCTTATTCATAATTACAGGCGAAAAGTAGTGTGTGGATTACTTAATTAAAGAATGCGCGGTTCGAAGTTAGTGAAATTATTTCTTCGTGCCTGCAGGTTGGTCTACTAGCTACTAATCTCTATACTTTCTTTTTAAATCCGTAGGGACAATGTTTGCATCCATTTTTACAACAATATCCCCTTTTAAGATGATAGGCAGCGGTAAAGACCATCAGGCCTTGCTCATTGAAGTAATAATCTGGTGAATCGTTCGATTCTGACAGCTGACCGTTGTTTTTATCGCTCAAAGCAAAAGAGTTTCTGTTGTGTTATTCGAAATGCTTTTCGTAATTTTGAGCGAAATTAATGAGTTCTAAACAAAGAACTCATTTTTGTTTGAACAACCCAAAATATACAATCATGGTCAGAGAATTAACTAGCGAACAGGCTATCGCCTTAGAAGATAAGTACGGCGCACACAACTATCATCCACTACCAGTGGTATTGTCTCGTGGAGAAGGCGTACATGTGTGGGATTTGGAAGGCAAGAAATACTATGATTTTCTTTCCGCCTATTCAGCTGTCAACCAAGGACACTGTCATCCAAAAATAGTAGGTGCCTTAACCGAGCAAGCCAAAACTTTGACCTTGACCTCAAGAGCGTTTTACAATGATGCCTTGGGAGAATACGAAAAGTTCATGTCTGACTTCTTCGGATTCGATAAGATATTACCTATGAATACAGGTGCTGAGGCAGTAGAAACTGCCATTAAGCTTTGTAGAAAATGGGCTTATGAGGTAAAAGGCACACCAGAAAATGAGGCCAAAATCATCGTAGCTGAAGATAACTTCCACGGTCGTACGACTACCATCATTTCATTCTCAAATGATGAAGTAGCACAAAAGAATTTTGGACCCTATACAGGTGGATTTATCAAAGTCCCTCACAACGACATTGATGCCTTGAAAGAAGCCTTGAAGGATCCCAATGTCGCTGGCTTCTTGGTAGAGCCTATTCAAGGTGAGGCAGGTGTATTCGTGCCGGATGAAGGTTATTTAACAGCCGCTCAAGAAGCATGTACTGCCGCTAACGCTTTGTTTATTGCAGATGAAGTACAAACTGGTATTGCCAGAACGGGGAAACTACTAGCTGTTGATCACGAAAACTTGAAGCCTGACATGCTCATATTGGGTAAAGCGCTTTCAGGTGGTGTTTATCCTGTATCCGCTGTAATGGCAGACAACCGCATCATGGATGTCATCAAGCCAGGCCAGCACGGCTCTACCTTTGGTGGAAACCCAATTGCTGCGAAAGTCGCAATGGCTGCCCTTGAAGTAGTGAAAGAAGAAAAATTGGCGGAAAATTCTCAGAAACTTGGAGAACTTTTTAGAGAGCGAATGAACAAATTCATCGAAACTACTGACTTGGTAAAATTGGTAAGAGGAAAAGGCCTGTTGAATGCCATCATCATCAATGATACCCCTGATAGCTCTACGGCTTGGGATATTTGTGTGGCCCTGAAAGAAAATGGCTTGTTGGCCAAGCCGACGCATGGCAATATCATCCGTTTCGCTCCTCCTTTAGTGATGACAGAAGAGCAATTACATGATTGTTGTGATATCATCGAAAAAACTATTAGGGAGTTTAAAAAGTAATCTCTAGCTGAATGCATGAAAAAGGCTTTGTATGGATTATACACAGCCTTTTTTTGTTAGGCATTCAAAAAGTATTTGATAATGTCTGTGGTCGTGACTATCCCCACCGTTTTACCTTCTGCCAAAACCGGCAAAGCATGAAACTCATGCTCAGTAAATATCTGAGCAGCTTCGCGAATGGTCTGGTCATGACCGATGATCACAGGATCATGTTTCATCACCTGATTGATCGATAACATATCAAATATGGCTTGATCTGCATCTCCTTGTTCTTCTCCAAAAGTATTTCCAAAACTTATTCTTAATATGTCTGTTTGGCTAATAATCCCAACCAGCTCATTGTTGGATAATACCGGCAAATGACGAAAATGATTCTTAGCAAATATTTCATTCACCTCGTGCAAGGTGCTGTTGATATCAATGGTAGAAACGTCCTTGGTCATTATTGTTGAAATGTGCTCTCTCTTTTTCATGATCTTGACTTTTTATTTCATTATGAAATTAGAGAAAGTACCCTCACCTTTTGACGGCCTAGGTCAGTTCTGAAAGTGATTTATGTCAACAATTTCGCCCCATTAAGCAAACTGTCCAACCACATATTCACCAGCTCTAGTTTTAAAAGCCTTCATGAATCGATTCCAACAGTTGATTCTTACAATGGCTAATGTCAAGGCAGCAATTTGATCCTGGCTGAAAAACTTTTCTAGTGGTTCATAGACGCTCTCTTCGATGTCATGTTCTGAAAGTAGCGTAACAGCTTCGGCATAGGCCAACACAGCTTTTTCTTTTTTCGAAAACAGCTCTGTTTCATTCCAGGCTGATATCATGCTCAACCTTACGGTAGATTCGCCGGCTGCTACTGCTTCTTTGAAGTGCATATCCAAACAAAAAGCACAACCATTGATTTGTGAAACACGATAATCAACTAACATAAGTAGATCCTTTTCCAAGCCTGCGGTATCTAGATATCCACCCATTTGGTATAGACCATTGTACAATCCATCGGGGGTGTTTTGAAAACTTATTCTTTCCATTTCTATTCGATTTAAAAGTAATAATTGATTTATTTATTCAAATCTCCGAATAGAATTGGTCCAATTTCTTAATGTAGTTTAAGAACGACTTTTAGCCTTTTTCTTTCTGATTTTACTCAGAAATTCTGGTGTAAAGCCTAAGTATGAGGCCAACATGTATTGAGGGACGCGCTGAGTAAAACTTGGGTTATGCTCAAAGAAAGTATCGTACATTTCTTCACCAGAAAGGTTGAACATGTACTGAATACGTCGTTGATCTGCGATATGTCTTTTTTCAAGAATAGTTCTGAAATAGGTACTTAAAGCTGGAGATTGAGTAGTTATTCGGTCAAAATCGGATTTGCTCAATCTTAGAACTGTACAATCCTCAATGGCCTGAATATTGAGCTGCGAAATATTTTGATTAATAAAACTGTCATAGTCCGTCATCCACCAATCCTCAAGGGCAAAATTTACAATCTGCTCGGCACCTTTGTTGTTTACAAAATAAGAGCGCATACAACCTGAGAGGATAAAATATTTATAATGACAAGTATGTCCAGCAGTCAATAAATGATCCTTCTTTTTGAATTCCTTTTTTGACAAAGCAGCCTCAATCAACCGTAGATCCGAATCAACCGCCTGACTAAATTTATGGATATGATCAAACAAACGATTAATCATATCTTTTTAAATTCTTGCATCTCTTGACAAGTGCTGCATTTTCCACAGGGTTTGGCCAACTCCTCCTCATAAATCGGTCTTCTACACCACCATGTGGCCACTCTAACATCTTCGGGTAAAAAATCCCAAATCTCCCTTTTTGTGAAGTTGACAACTGGAAAGATATACTCTGCGGGCTTGTGCTGTTCTAAACTCAGCGAAGACTTAAAAATGGCTTGCGCTCTTTGCATTCTTCTATTGAAATTTTCACCCCCGCTTGCTACGTCCGTTTTTGTCCGACCCATTGCCACATACTGCACATCTGGTCTGGCCGCGCAAATTTGCGAAGCTGTAAAAGCACATACATCCATATCCATTGGAAATCGATTCGATTTCAATACAGCAAACCCCCTGGTATCAAAAGTGCTTTGAGAAAAGATAAAAGACGCTTCTTTTTTATAATAATTGAGAATACTCTTCACAGCACCCAATTCGGCCATGGCTCTGTTTTCTCGGTTCCAAATATGGATATGATGAATGATCAGTGAATGTGACTTGTATTTTTCGTTTGTCACTAGCTCATGTAATACGCCGGAGGAATCTACTCCTCCAGAAAACATGCAAAGAATCTTAGGTTTCGTCACGAATTACTGAATTCAATTTTCAAATTCAATTTAATCAAATTTAAAATTGATCAAACAAACAGCACATCCTTAACTACTGTTTTTCCAAACTCTTTTTCTAAAAGCTCCAAAACCTTGTATCTAGATTGATTGAGCTCATGTTTGAGTGGTGCGGAATTGAGTGTGACGATAAGGATATTGTTTCTGACTTCTAACTTGGAGGTTCGATTAGCTATGGCTTTGCCCATGATCTTATTCCAGGTCGCCACCAAGGTAGTCTGATCAAACTTTTTACTCAGGTTGTAAGATTTGAGCATGGCATCAATTACATCTTTGACCGTTGCGGTGTCTTGATTTCTGATACTTGCAGCATGTGGCTTTCTTTTGGCCATACTCTAAATCGGGTTTAAAGGATCTTGCTTCAAAAGTAGCACTAAGATCGCATAGAGATTCGGCATTAGGCTTTTAAATTTTTTCGGGCGTTCGAAAAAATTCTCTACAGCGACGGAAAAAAACTCATCGGGGTCTGTGCCTGCATAGTCTCTAAACATTCGGCTTTTACCTGCAGCAATGTTTTTCATTTCCATGTCAGCCTGCTGTTGCCATTGCTGTAATACTGCACCATCAAAAAATTTATACTCAGCATTCAATATTAAATTTTCTAACCTAAGCGCATGCGCCATCTCATGCAATCCTAAATTCCTCCCATCCTTCGGATTGAAATAGCCTTCGACAAAGGCTTTCCACGACAACACAATGGCTCTGAGTCTGGGGTTTACCTCCCCTTTGTGATAGGTTTTGTTGATTGTAGAATAGTAATTGTCTGGATATACTAATATTCGTTTGAAATGACTCAAAAAAACTTTCGGATACCCAAAAGTCAGTTGTACGGCACAGGCTGAAATTAGCACTTTCATCTCGTCTGTGACCACAGGAATTTGTCTGGGTATAAACTCTTTGACATGGATGAAGTATTGAATTTTTTGTTCAAAACGTTTTCTTCGGTTAGGACTTAATTGGCTGTAATAGGGGAAATGCTTTTTCAGAATTTCTTTTCTTTTTGATGAAAGTGGCCTGGGAAAGCCTGGCACCTGAAAACCCATATTGATTCTACCAGATACACCTGTCAATAAAATCACCAAAACACTAAGAATCGCTAAAAAAACAACATCTGAAGTATCTTGAGTATGGGTTGAAGTCTGTAGTAGGACTGCCAAGCTAGTTATAGTCATTGGGTAAATATATCAATTCACTTCAGACAAAATCTTATCTACCTGAGCAGAAATTTCTTCCGAATTTTCAACAATAGCAAAATGTCCTGCATTCTTGATTTTATAAGCTTCTATTTTTTGAGGATTAGGTAGTAGTCTATCATTTGCAGCCACTATCCTCACCAAATTCTCCGGCAACCATTCATTGTCCCAAGTGAGCACTTTATCTATAGATAATTGAGTTAAAACTCGATCAGACTTCTTGGCGATTTTTGTGACCAGTTTCTTTCCTCTTTCTGATTTGATGCCAAAAAACAAGATCAACCACTTAGGGTTGGAACCGAATAAAAAGCTTGGAAGTATTCGATTCAATTTAGTTTTAGCAATCAATCGAATCCATAATGACAGTTCACTTCGTCTGGCTAATGAGGTAACTAGAATAGTTTGTTTAGGCTGAATATACTTGTTCATTTCTACAGCAAGCATCCCACCAAATGAGACACCGAGCAATACAAACGGTTTTGATGTATCAATTTGGGCACAGAGTCTCCATGCATAAGAAGCCATATTCTCCCATTTGTATGATGGAATCCATTCTATGCAAACTTTAGGGTAATTGATTTGAAGCAATTCAAATACGCTAGAATCTGCTCCTAATCCGGTCAAACAATAAACAGTCATCCTTTGGTAATCCTAATTTGTTGATCGATGACCTGACCATGGCACAGACTCTTCCAGAATTTCTCGTTTAGATATTCTTCCTTGATGAAGTTGGCTAAAGCTTCAAAATCCGAAAGGTCACCGGATAAGAGGGCCAAATTTATTTTCTCTTCAATGTTTTTTTTGAATGCATTCAAATCAGGTGTGATCCATCCAGAACTGTCACCAGCAACCTTAAACTTGCAATAGTAATAGGCCAATAATCCACTCTCTTCTATTTCAGGAATGATCAATTCATATTCTCGATTCAAATTAGCAATCAACTGATCCATGTCTTTTCCAGCCAGGTCATATAATACTAGCGACTTGAAGGTGATATTGACTTCAGCCTCCCTGAGTTGTTTCCAGTGAGTCAATAGTGCAGCTGTATTTCCATCTGCCATATGATGATGGACAATATCTTTGACAGAAATATCAGAGTCAATCTTTTTGAATTCCCCACATCTATCCAGAAACTCATCCTCTAGGTCGAAGAACTTTGTCAAAGCTCTAGCTTCTCCAAATGAAACGGACAATCCCCTACTCTTCGCTTTGCGCCAAGCCACACTTATCGACCATAGATTAGCCAATAAAAGTGCTAACCCAAACAACGCTGCCGCAGCCATAACCAAGTACAAAATATCCATAAAGAAAAGATAAGTAAGAATCGTGTGGTGGCAAAGGAAACGTTCGCGTAAACAAAAAAAGGCTATCTCAAAAGCCCTGTGATCTGTCAGGCTGAGTACTCGAAGCCTCGCTGCTCGACGTAGGCAGACATTTCGAGAGCCTCAATGTGACAATTCTTAGAGGTTTTAAACTTTTGAGACAGCCTTCACTTCCCTCAGAGTTACTCAACGAGAACTCTGAGGGAGTATAACAAATCTCAGAGTCCCTTACAGGTGACTCTGAGCTGGTGAGCACTTGCTCCTGAGACGAAGCAGACCAATATAATTTTAGAACTGCTCAAATCCCCCTAACCACATTTTTCTAAAGGGCAATTACTCCCTCTTGGAGAAGAGGGCTGGGGAGATTGAACCGGCTTCAAACAAAAAAGGCTCGCAAATGCAAGCCTTTCAATATTCTAATTAGCAATCCTTAGAGCTGCTTCAATAACTTCTTCAAGTCAACCGCTTTTTCGATTTCAGCAACTACTTCGTCTACTGAGACTCTTCTCTGCTCCATGCTGTCGCGCTCTCGAATGGTAACCATGCCGTCTTCTAAAGTCTGATGATCTACCGTGATACAGTACGGTGTGCCAATAGCATCTTGTCTTCTATATCTTCTGCCAATAGCGTCTTTCACATCCATTTGGACATTTACTGAATACTTCAACTCATCCATGATCTCACGGGCTTTTTCTGGCAATCCGTCTTTGTTGACCAATGGCAGTACCGCAGCCTTCACAGGTGCCAATACTGGAGGAATACGAAGTACAGTTCGACTACTTCCATCTTCCAATGTTTCTTCTGTGTATGAACTTGACAAGATTGCCAAGAACATTCTATCCAACCCGATAGACGTTTCTACTACGTAAGGTACATACGATTTCTCTTCTTCAGAATCAAAGAACTGAAGTTTCTTTCCACTATATTCTTCATGAGCTTTCAGATCAAAGTCAGTTCGTGAGTGAATACCTTCCAATTCTTTGAAGCCCATTGGGAAATTGAACTCGATATCACAAGCGGCATTTGCGTAGTGTGCGAGATTCAAGTGATCATGGAATCTGTAATTTTCTTCTCCAAGCCCAAGAGACTTGTGCCACTTAATTCTTTTTTCTTTCCAGCTTTCGTACCACTCCATCTCTGTACCTGGCTTGATGAAAAACTGCATTTCCATCTGCTCAAATTCGCGCATTCTGAAGATGAACTGACGAGCGATAATTTCATTTCTAAAGGCCTTACCTGTCTGCGCAATACCAAATGGCAGCTTCATACGACCAGTTTTTTGGACATTGAGGTAGTTCACAAAAATACCTTGTGCTGTTTCTGGTCGGAGGTAGATTTTGCTGGCACCATCCGTCACTGCACCGAGTTCTGTGGAGAACATGAGATTGAACTGCTTTACGTCCGTCCAATTCTTAGATCCACTCACCGGGTCAGCAATACCCAACTCCTCAATCAATAATTTTAAGTCTTCGAAGTTCTCTTCTTCGATGTCCTTTTTGAATCGTGCATTGATATCGTCAATCTTCTTTTGATTATCCAATACACGGCCATTAGTAGACAAAAATTCTTCCTTGTTAAAAGCATCACCAAATCGCTTTTCAGCCTTGGCTACTTCTTTATCGATTTTGGCTTCGATCTTGGCTACATGCTCCTCGATCAGCACATCTGCTCTGTATCGCTTCTTTGAATCCTTATTGTCGATCATAGGATCATTGAATGCATCTACATGACCAGAAGCTTTCCAGGTAGTCGGGTGCATGAAAATTGAGGCGTCGATGCCTACAATGTTTTCATTCATCTGCACCATAGCCTTCCACCAGTAGTCACGGATATTTTTCTTCAATTCCGCCCCGTATTGGCCATAATCGTAAGTGGCGCTGAGGCCATCGTATATTTCACTAGAAGGGAATACATAGCCGTACTCTTTGGAGTGTGCTATGATCTTTTTCAATAGATTCTGATCGTCATTTTTTGCCATAGCCGCAAAGATATACGAATCAGCGATTTGGGGAAGTTATGGGGGGTGCAAAGTTTCTTCATAGGCTTATAAACATTTAAGTCATCCCGTAGCTTGCGAAGGGATCTTCTTAGCTTCAAGCAGACTGCAATTGAATAAGGAGATTTCTCTAGTCAATCGACTCTCATCGATTTCCTTACGAAATGACAGCAGTCATGGAGTATAGCTCCTTAAAACCCAGCCAACTCTGCTTTGCGTTTGGCATCTCGGCGGCGAAGTTCGTCCACAGAAAAGCGACCTCCTCCGAAAAGAAAGTAGACAATCAGACCAACTAGAACCAAAGCAGACATTTCGAGCTCCATGAGGCTATCCATGGTAAGGAAATGAGTGGCGTTGAAGATCACTGCACCCATTAGAATAGGGATGTTCAAAGCACACATGACACGGGTGTAAGCACCTAGCGCAATCATCAAACCTCCAGCTGCATGCACCAAATAAATATAATGAGCAGCTATTACGGCCATGTAAACCATGCCCATGGATTGAACATTATCTGCGAGTACTTGAAAATTGGCTGTAAAAATGAGGCCTTTGATAAATAAAAAAACTCCTAGAACAACTCTAAGAAGGTCTAACCAGGCGGGAGCGAATCGTGCATCCATCCATTGGTCAATTTTTGTGATGAGATTCATAACAGTACGATTTTTGGGAGTATATAAGTTACTCAAAATCAAGGAGAAAGGCAATAAAAAAACGAAATTGAAACAGTCTAACTAAATAATCTCCATTTCAATAAATGTCACATTGAGGCTCTCAAAATGTCTACCTACGTCGAGCAGCGAGGCTTCGAGTACCTCAGCCTGACTGTTTTAATTGGCATTTTAAGGTGGATTGTTGTCCTTTGGTTTTCTTTTTTTGACGGATACAAACAAAAAAGTCAGCCCTCGCCGAAACGCTTGAGCTGACTTATCATTTTGGGTTAAATTTTTAACCCGATTTATGCATTAGATTTAGACTCTCATTACGAAGTTCTAATACTTAATTCGGGTTGATTTAGGAGTCTCGGCTTATGAAGCCGCATTCGTACTTTCGAATATTTTGTCTGCCGACTTGGCAATAAATCCATTGAATAGATTTCCACTGGCATCTTCGTATCTTCTGGCGAACTCGTAGTAGCAAGATGGTACTTCAAACGAGCCTTCTGCAAAATCAACCGCTTTCTTGTCCGCCAAAATACTGGACTGCTCTAGCAAAGCTTCTGGCGAGCCTTTGATTTCACCTCCAGATACATTCATAGGGAAGCCGTTGTTTTTTAAGAAATTGTTCATTTCTTCCAAGGACTCAATAGCTGTCAACTGGTTCACATTGATAGTGAAGTGATTGGCGCAGAAACCATACACGTACATCCAAGCCGCATATTCTGACTCTTCTCTCAATTTCAAATAAGTCTCGTGAGATATCGTGCCCCAAGGTCTACCCGAAAAAATCGTTGAATTGGTTTCGATCAATCCCATCGGGATTTCATTGATTTTCTTCAAAACAATGTACTGCAGCTCTTCAGAAAACTCTTCTAACAACAACTCACTAATGAAAATCTTTGGTGCTTTGGCATCAGGGTGCTCATAATGCTTTGCTCTCAATTTTTTCTCTTCAAAGACATAATCGTCTTTTTCTACATAGCCACAAGCTAAAAATGGTTTGGCTAATTGCTCTACATTGATACTTGGGTGATTGAAGGTACGAAACGCGATGTGATCATTGCTGATCTTCTCCCCTTTAGCTTCTAATAGCTCATGAATTTTACCGGCAGAAGGTGTTGTTTTCACATATTCCTTCCAAAAGATGTTAATGATTTCTTCGTATTGCATAGCATAAATATTTGAATACAAAACAAAGTCATATTTTACTATATCAATTAATTATTAAACCAGTTAATCAATTATTAATACTTTTTAAGTCAAATTAACTTATAAATTAATATTATAGTTAATTTTGACACCATTCATTATTCTTTCATCTCATGATTGGTCAATTTGACGAAACAGACAAAAAAATCCTAAGACGATTGGGCGAAAATGCCCGTGTCCCGTATTCAACGTTAGCCACAGAACTTGGTATTTCTAACACGATGGTGCATCAGCGAGTGAATAAACTTCGCCAATCTGGGGTGATCAAAAATGCCACCTATGTCTTCGAACCTAAGGTATTGGGCTACACTACTGAGGCTATGACGCGCATACAAGTGACCAATGCCAAATATGTGAATAGTCTGATTGCTTCATTGAAAGAGATCCCTGAGATTGTAGAGTGTTCGAATATTACAGGCAAGTATGCCTTGATTATCAAGATTTTCGCCAAGGACAACAGTCACTTGAGAGATGTGCTTTACGGACGTATTCACCCTTTGACAGGCGTGGAAGGCACCGATACTACGATTTCTTTTGAGACTGCTTTTCAGAAGAACATCGCGATTGATTAGTGATCAACCCAGTTCGGTCGACCCTAAAACTATTGCATCCTTACTTGCTCGATTTTCCCTATTTTTTCAATGGCCAAGCATTTGTCCTCATCCGATCCTTCCACTTTATATTTCACTATGAAATCCTCCTCGTAGGATCCCGTAATTTCCTCAGCTCCCAACTTGCTCTTAAATTTAGCTCCTGCCGACCTATTTCTTATTTCCCCTACCAACTGATATAGGCCCTTGCCACTCATGGTTTCAACCACTTTTCCTTCGCTGTCAAATAACCTCCAACTGGCTTTTCGATTTTTAAGCCACACTTCTTCTATTGTTGCTTTTTTGTTACCAGTGCTTTTAATCTGAATATCATATTTGGTGACTACATATCCGCTGGCCACTCCGGGTGCTATTTCCTTAAATGTCGATTCTTCTATTTTCAGCTTTGTTCCAAAGCATACAGCAGTTATCACAAGGGTTGTTAATACAGTATTCATAATTTGAGATTATTCTGAGACTAAAAATTTCTTGGTATATAAGCCTTTCGCTGTTGATGCCTTCACCACATATACCCCTGGCGCTAGCTCAGCCTTAACATTGACGTTGTTGTTTTTAAACGAACTTCTTGCTGTAAAGGTGGCCTGTTTACCAGTAATCGTATACACGTTGATTTCTGCCTGTTTAATTGTTTGACCTAAAAAATGCAGATTAATTCCATGATCTATAACGGCGACATTGAGTTTATTTTCTAGTAGAGGTTTCTCAACGTTGGTAATTGCCTTTGCAGTGAAATTCCAGGTGGTTTTATCCTCTATCCCAGCAAATTTATTTCCTGCGATATCTTTAAATGCATCGTTTTCAATAATTACGTAATAACCTATTCCATCTTCCAAATCTTGTGTTGGGTTGATAGTAACTACAGCGTCTTCTATAGTGACTTGATCAGAAGATACTGCGATTGTTTCAACATCAGTATCATCTTCTGCATACTTAAGAATAACCATACCTCCTGCATCTTTTATGTTTTCGCTGAAAGTAATGGTCAGATCACTATCCCATTCTACTCCTGTTTCATCATCTGCTGGGGACTTAGCGGTAATCGTAGGCAAGATGTCGTCATCTATGGTCAAAATATTAGTACTGAACATGCCCTTGCCATGGGTGCCTACGGCCACATAACCATCTACTTTTCTAGATCGAATCATAGAGACAGGCACATTGCCAATACTGGAAGTGCCCTCTTGTGTCCATACCGTAGTCATACCACTCAAAGTTTCTGTAGAGTACAAACCTGTGGTAGCACCAACTAAATAGACATTGGTATTATCTGTCTTCTTAAACACGTGAATCCATCGAATGGCTGGCCCAGAACCAGAACCATCTACACTTGGCACGCCTTCAGACACTTCTTCTTCCAGATTTCCACTAATGTTGGTCCAGGTAACTCCAGCATCAGTGCTTTTGAAAATCGAAAATATCTCATAATTTGAAAATGTGATATACACGTGATCGGCATTGTCTGGATCGACATCTATGGAGCTTACAAAGCCATTTGGAAGTCCCTTACCGGTGTATATATCATTTAGTGTGACGGTCGACCCTGTATTGGCGTTATCAATTCTGTATAATTCCCCAGCTGAGGTACCGATGTACACCATATTCGCCGGTGAAACAGAAGTCTCCAATGCTGTGATATTTCCAGAAAGCGTCGCTCCACTCAAATTCAAATTGGTCCAACCTTCGCTCGTACCATTAAAAGGATGACCGTTTTCATTTATCGTCGAGATAGAATTATTTCTCCAAAGTTCTTTATCTGCAGTATAGTACATAATGTCATCATCATTTCGATCCAAAATAAATGGTGAGATAAAGCTATTGAAACTACTAGAGCCCCGCGTATGAGGATTAACACCATGTCCTCCTTGACTTCCTGCAGGCATTCTTTGAACGTTACCAAATTGCTGCGAAATATACCAATTCTCAGTACCTGAAGACACCGCATTCCAAGCACCATCCCCTCCATGCGGCTGCTCAATCCAATCCGTGGTACCAGACAATTCATCTGTTGCATAGTTTCCATTGTCCTGAAACCCTGCTACAATTACCGCGCTGTTTTCGGTTGTAGGGTCGATAGAAATCGCATAAGCCTGGGTAGTGTACATACCATTGTTCAAATCACTCCAAGTCACTGGATGAGTACTATTTGTTGCCAAAATGTTTGTAGTTAAACTTAGTCCTCCATCATGTCCACACAACGCTTTGTCAGGATCACTTGGAAAAAATACTAACTCATGCACATCGGGGTGATGATTCGGATATTGACTTACATTATTATTGGGGGAATACCCGCCAATCCAGTCGGCTCCATCTAATGCTGTTGCGAACCCATCAGTCGATCGCCAAAGGTTGATGTCTCCTAGAAAAACTTTATTTTCATCATCCGGATGCACGCGAATGACCATATTGTATGAGCCTTGTGTATTGTAGTCTCCTACATCTCCTCCGATAGCTGGCAGCTTGTCAGAAAAATCTGTCCACGTAGGAGTACTCTCGTCATACTCGTATTTCACAAGCATGTCCCTTGCAAAATCACCATCTGCAACCAAAGCATCACCTCGCACGACAAACCAGACCACATCAGTATTGCTAGGAGCAATAGATACTCGAATTCTTTCCCAAGAACCTCCAAATCCGGTGACCGGTTTTCCGATATCTGACCAAGCCTGGCCATCTGTTGACCTAAAAAATCCTTTGTTCGTACCAGAACTGTGAGTTCCAGCGTAGTACACTCTACTACTTGCATCTACTTTGGACACATCAATGTGTACTACGTCTCCAAAATTGGCTTGACCCTCTGCATCCAAAACCAGCGTCCAACTAGTACCGCCATCAACTGATCTATAAATACCTCCAATGTTTGCAATCAGTACAGCCCCATCAATTGGATCAATAGCAATGTCGCTGCATAACTGCCAATTGGATCGTAGCCCTTCACCAAAAAGTGTCGATTCAGGCTTGGTATTAGTCAGCTGTGACCAAGTCACTCCATTGTCTGTGGATTTATAAACCCCATCTCCGGTATACTGCTGAGAGGCTTGATTAGTATTTACAGATTCTTTTCCCTCTCCAGTAATATAATACCAAGTGTCCTGAGCGGTTGGGTCTTGTGCTACGCCAGTGATGGATGGGTTAGACTGGGGGTTAGAAACTAAAGTCCATGAAGCACCACCATCTGTAGTTCTGTACATGCCGCCAGAGGTGCCTCCAGCTAAAATGATATCTTCATTCCTCGGATCGATACCAATCGCCTTGGTCCTTCCTGCTTGGTTGAATGGCCCTCGTTGATCCCAAGATTGATCTGAAGTTATTCGACCCGATTTTTCAGGTCGGAATCGTGCATCCAGGCCTGCGGATGGCGACTTTACAAACTGCAATTCCCTTTGGCGTATGCCCTGTGGCACTTGGTTGGTAGATGGGTTCTTGTACATTTCATACTCGTACTCTAACCTGGCCTGTCGGTTCTCTTTGATTCTAGGTATTTCTTGAGCAATGGAGGTATTCACCATAGTGAAAATCATCACTATGAGGAATAGTTTACAGCTTGTTCTCATGTCAATGTTCAGTAGTTGAGGAAAAATAAGTTTTAATTTAGCTGTATTGCTAAATCAATGTAAAAATGCGCTGGAGTCTATTCAAAATTAAACATTTCTTCGAGGAATGCCGCAACTCCAAATCGAATACCCCAATCTACATACTCTCCATCTTGAAAAGCCGCGACCGCTTCCAATCGGAACAATCGAAAAATATTATCGATACTATAGCCCGCTTCTGTATAGTTGAGCGAAGATTCGGTGCCTAAGTAATTCACAAATACACTCTCCTTTACTCCTCGTTTCCGAGCGAATTTAAATCGTGAGAAAAAGAATTTCCTAAACTGATAGTGTGTCAACAAGTTGAAATATGGCCCTTCTGTACTGTAATTATAGTATGGCAAGAGTCGATAGCTTTTCACTACATCAATATCCTGGATAGGCGTTCTATTACCCATAAAATGGTTGTAATCAAGGAAGGTAATACTATCCTTGGCCAGAAACCCTCCGCCGCCAACTCTAAAACTAAGCCTCCCTCTGATACCTACATCCAGCGAGTGAGTTAGATCAGCAGACCATTTGTGATAGGAAATTTCGGCCGCACTCACTGGTATCGCATTGTCATAGGCCAACGTCAACTCTGGAGAAGATCGATTGATGGTCTCTCTTTGGTTGTTCTTGATATAATATTTCAACCAGGGCTTCATCGTCAAGCTCAAACCTGTCATAAATATCTGATGTTCCAAAAAGGTGGTATTGCCTAGCTCAACATTGGCAGGGGTATTAGGCGTGTATACTCTGTCCTTTTTATTGAACCAGGTATGATTAGTCTGATTTTCTAAAGGCAAACGATTGGCATATTCGGCAGAAACATTCACTCGATATTTGTCCGTGATCTTTTTCTGAACCTTTAATGCAGCGAACTCCTTTTGATAAAGTTTCATGTAATTACTTTCTAACATGAGTGTAGTCAAGGAATTGATAATGGGAATAATTGGTTCTTCTGGATTGATTTGATACACATATCTACCTCCTTCTACAATCACATTTTGCTCACCAAATTTATAAGTGGTTTTGAGCTTGCTCTGTAGTTGATTGATAGAGAATCCATACCGGACCTCTGGAGTTACCTCCAACCAGGTTTTGTTTTCAAAAGTTTTAGTATAGGCCAATTGGTAAGAGAAATTGTAACCTTCTACGGAGTTGAAGTTAAGTGAAAGCAAAGGCGACTCTAATTCTAAATGTGTTTTATCACCAATTTTATAAGTATTACCAAGCAGCAAATCGTAGATTTTAAACCCTTCTTTTCCCTTTTTAGTCTTTATGGTATCCCCCTCAGCTTCCTGCTTATTCACCAGTGCCATGCTATCCATTTTGTGATAGCCTTTGATCTCATATTCGGAAAGCGGAATCGGTCGTACGGACTGCCAGAAACTCGAGTCCTTTTTAAACGCTAGTGAATCAATCTTGACATTTGTGACATACTGGATATCACGTGCTGTATCACGTTCAGACTCCATTTTCTCATAATCTCGCATCAACTTGCGCATTTCCTTGCGAGTCATTTCTTTGCCAGACTGCATTTTTTCCAGGACCTCAGTATTCACATTTTTGTTCTGAGATTCTAACTTCGCAGCCAATTCTTTATCCACTTTTTCATCGATCACTACCAGCTCAACATCCAAGTCCTTGTTTATTTCAATCTGATAGTTTTTTACTGTTGCCAAATAATTGTATTCAAACTCAAAACCGAAAAAAGTACCCTCTACATCAAACTGATGACTAATGGGCAACCAGGCTTTGTTGTCGATTGGATTATAAATTTGGTTGATCAGAAATTCTATACCCAGATAACTCGTTTTCAAATTGAGACTGTGGATGCTCCAATAGTCCTCAACTATTGAGATCTCCCCTTCAAATACATCGTCGCCTTTGGAACGCGGGATGACCCGTATCTTACTAAATTCATATTCCTGATCCTTGTAAGTTCCTAAATACTCAAATCGGTAGTAGGCAAATGCTTTCGGCGAAAGTGGCGAAACTGCTTCGCCTAATTTAGGTTCATAAAAACTACCTTTCAGATACTCCATCGGACTGGTGTTATTGTCCTCTCCACTGCTCCGGATTGACAATACTTCCTCTTCATAGATATTCGGACGAGTATATTTAACTTTTGAAATAGACTCCGTCACAAAGGCCGTGGTCGAATCTACCCCCTCTTTAGCTATTTGCTTTCGCAGGAAAAATGGAGAGTCAATCAACCTGCCAGACCCTTTGATATACACTTCGGCTTCATAACTATCTAACTGCTGCTGATGAAACTTTGCTTTGGCGATCGCCTTTCGCATGATCGTATAAGCAGGATCCTCTTTGCCAGCGCGTATTTCCACATCCCTGAGTACTATAGTTTGAGGCGCTAGTTTCACATGAACCTCAGAAAAACCATTACCGACCTCGATAAACTTCACCACAGATTTGTAACCCATATATTGAAAAACCAGATCGTATTTACCTGAAGGCAAAGGATATTCAAAATAGCCTTCTGCATTGGAAGTCGTTCCGGTTTCAATATTTCTCACATAAATAGTGGCATATGGCAAAGGTTCGCCATCGGAAGACTTGATAGTGCCTTGGATTCCCTGAGCGTTGATCTTAAAAAAAACAAGTGTAAGTATTAATAAAAGCAGTGCACTTTTGTTTGTGCTGGATAAGCTAAGCATGAGTAGGTTTCGTATGAGTTTTTGTATTAGTCTCCTATAGGATGCAAAAGTTACAGTTTCGGTTGCTTCGTCTCAAAAATTATCCAAAGACGCTGGCATACTTTCGAAGTGTTCGGAAGGCAAAACCTATACTCATAAAGGTAAAAATGGCTCCCATCAAGTACGGTGCACCGGGAAAATAAATACCAAGGGAATCATTTGTAAACCGAGCAAATAAATCCGTCATCAAAGGTGGCCCCACGATAGCCGTGAGACTAATCATACTGGTAATGGCTCCTTGCAACTCTCCCTGCTGATCTTCGGGAATCTGCCCAGTCATAATACTTTGAAGCGAAGGACCGGCAAAACCACTCAAGGCGTAAGGAATCATAAAAACAAACATCATCCAACCTTCTGAAGCAAAAGCAAAAAGCACGAAACCAATAAAATATAATATGAGCCCTAAGTAAACTCCATTTCGGTCGCCTATTTTAGGAATCACTACACGAATCAATCCACCTTGCACAATGGCCACCATTAAACCAACAAAACCCAGGGAATAGCCTACCATTTTCACATCCCATCCGAATTTTTCCATGGTATAATAAGCCCAGGTACTTTGTGTAGCGTGAGAGGCCAAATACACAAAAAACATAGCGACCATTAAACTCACTGTGACGGGAAACTTTTTCAACTGAATGAGCGAGCCTATAGGATTGGCACGCTTCCAACTAAACTTTCTCCTTTTCTCTTTTGCTAAGGATTCTGGCAAAATAAAATATCCATACAGCCAATTGAGCAAGGTTAAAACAGCTGCTGCAATGAATGGCACCCTGGATCCATAAGCGCCAAGCAATCCACCAATAACAGGTCCTATAATGAACCCGAGACCAAAGGCCGCCCCGATCATTCCGAAGTTTTTAGCTCGATCTTCCGGTTTACTGATATCAGCAATGTAGGCGGAAGCTGTAGTCATACTTGCACCTGTTACCCCCGCTAATATTCTTCCTACAAATAGCCATCCAATTGTTGGAGCCCATGCCAGTAATAAATAATCCACTCCAAAACCGAAAAGTGAAGCCAGCAGCACAGGTCTACGCCCAAACTGATCTCCTAATCCACCCATAATGGGTGAGAAAATGAATTGCATAAAAGCATAGGAGAACATTAACCAGCCTCCATACACGGCTGCATCCGCCAATGAGCCATTTATCAATTCCTTGATTAAATCTGGTATGACTGGAATAATAATTCCCAATCCAATTACGTCTACTAAAAGTGTAATGAAAATAAAAGTAAGCGAGGCTTTCGATTGGCTCATATTGGAAAGTTTTGATCGAAGATACGAGATATTGCAAGCATTGTTAGGCACCCAACAAAAGACTGAGCAGAAAATTGAATCTAATCACCAAGTTCTGATTATCTTAATAAAGATTTTTTAACGTATTGTCCTAAATGTTTAAAACCAATCGTCATTAAACCAAACAATAAAAAACTATGAAAAATTTTAAATCAATATTACTCATCCAGATTTTGCTACTTACTGGATTCACCACGTTTGCTCAATCCTTAACTAAGGCTGAAAAAAGCACGGCGATCAATCACCTTAAACAATCTCAAAGTGAATTGCTGATTGCTGTCAAAGACTTATCAGAAGACCAGCTTAATTACATACCAGATGAAGGCGTTTGGTCGATTGCGGAGACGATGGAACATATCGCTATATCTGAGAAGAATATTTTTGGAATTGTAGAAATGACTCTAAAAACAGACCCTGACCCTTCTAAAAGAAGTGAAGTGATGATGTCGGATGAGCAACTATTGGCGATGATTACCAGCCGTGACCAAAAGGTAAAAACTCGTCCTGAGTTTGAACCTACCAATAGTTTCGGGTCCTTTCAGGGTTCATTGGATGCTTTTAATGCACAACGTAAATCCAATATAGTTTTCATGAAAAAGACTAAGGAGGATTTGAGAAACAGATACTTCGATTTTCCTTTTGGAAAGGTTGATGCGTATCAAGTGATTCTTTTTATGAGTGGCCATACACAGCGCCATATGAAGCAAATTATTGAAGTAATCAAAAGCGACGGCTTCCCAAGTTCTTAAAAATATGACAAGCTGCTTTAGTTATTTGATTCAAGGATTAACGCTAGAGCAGCTTATTACTTAAATAAAAGTCAACACCTCATCTAGTTTAGCTTTGTTGAGGGGCTTTGACAAAAAGCCCTTGACTAATTGATGTGCTCTAGCTTTTTCTATATCATCAGGATTAATAGATGAAGTAAGCATAACAACGGGGATATCCTGGCTTACGGACATTTCTGAAAATTTCTCTAAAAACTCCCATCCATCCATTACTGGCATGTTGATATCCAGAAGGATTAAATCCGGCAAACGCTGACCATTTCCGACCAGATGATCTATAGCTACTTGTCCATTCGAGAGTTCTAAGCATTCCAAAAAGGCCTCATGTTGACGAAGGGCCAAATTGATCACATAGGAAGATATGGGATCGTCTTCCACGACTAGTACCAGCTCAATATTTTTCATTAAAATGTAATGTAAATGTTGTTCCCTTTCCTACTTCACTATCCACTTCAATCCGTCCCTTCATAGCTTCGATTTGATTTTTGGTTATATACAAACCAAACCCACGAGCATCTTCATTGTCATGAAAAGTCTTATACATGCCAAACACTTTATCTCCATAAGCGGCCATGTCTATTCCCAGACCATTGTCAGCAATTCTCACTCTGACTTCTCCTCGCTTCAGTGCTTTAGCCGTGATCTTTATGACTGCTTTACCACTTCGTTTTCTATACTTAACCGCATTACCAATTAGATTCAATAAAATGCTATCCAAATAGGCGGGTATAATTTGAATGGTCAATTCCGGCTCAATGTTGGCTTTAATTGTCACACCGCCTTCAAGAATTTCCAGATTCAATACTTGAAGTGTCTTCTCCACTTCTTCCAATAAGTTTCTTTGCTCAATCGGCTTATTCAAATTCTGATTCACTGTAATGATCTCATTGAGATTCATAATGGTTTCTTCCAGTTGACTCGTGCTGCTCTTCAACATTTGAAACATTTTTTCTTTCTCATCTGGGTCCGTGGTTATTTCCATAAAGGATACCAGTGAGGTAAGGTTGGCACTATGTGAACGAATATTGTGTGAGACGATATTGGCAAAATTTTGTAAGCGTTTGTTCTGATCACTTGTGACATCCAAGAGCTTTTGCATCTCTTTTTGTTTCTGGTTCTTAGCTGTGACGTCTCTTAATATACCATGATGATAGAGCACCTTACCAGAATCGTCGTAATGATAAAAGCCGTGGTCTTCTACCCAAATCTCAGATCCATCTTTTTTCTTCAGCCTATACTGATTGGAATGCTTGTACCGGTCTTCATGTTTGAAATACAAATCGTCTTTAATATTGATCGCCAACAATTCTTCTTCGGAATCATAGCCCAACATAGCGACCAAAGCAGGACTAACTTCGACAAATTTGCCTTCAGGTGTACTTTTATAAATACCATCGAGCGAATTTTCAAAAATGGTACGGCATCTTTTCTCACTTGCACGCAGAATTTCTTCTGCCTCAATCCTCTCTGTGATATCTCTCATAATAGCCTGAACATATTGGCCATTACCAAAGCTCAGCTCTGTTAACGCTACGTCAACAGTAAATAAAGACCCATCCCCTTTGGTATGCAACCACTCAAAATTGCCTACTGGCACCTCACGGTCAGACCTCTGGCCATCAGGTTGAAATTCAGGTGAAAGTTCATGAGGCTTGCGTCCGACAAGGTCTTTTCTCTCTCTACCAAATACCTGAGTGGTAATATCATTACATTCTATGATCACATCATCTTTCAAAATGAAAATAGCATCATTGGCCTTAGAAAAAAGTGTTTGGTACTTTTCTCTTTCCTGCCTCAACTCATCTCTCGCCTGTTTAGCCGCAGTAATGTCTCTCGAAATTCCAGAGAGATTGGTGCAACGACCTTTATAGTCAAAAACCGGTGTGATTTTGGTTTCAACTATAATCGATTCCTCACCAGTACCAAATTCGATTTGATAAGTAACTGGTTTTTTGGTTTCTATTGCTTCCAGGTAACGAGCCAAAATAATTTTGGCCCGTTTGGGATCCCATATGTCATCAACAGTCTTTCCTATTACTTGACTCCTCTTCTTACCCGTTAACTCCAAATAGGCCCGATTCACCGAAACACATCTGTATATATGATCAGGTTCTACCTCCATTAAAAAGATAAGGTCGTTGGTGCTACTGTAAATCAGGTTAAAGCTTTTTTCCCTAGCTTCCAGGTTTTCCAAATGCCGTGCTTGCACCACTTTAATAGCCACCATTGAGGCAATGGTCGTCAGAATGTTAAGATGAATGGGCTGAAAAAAATCCTTATCCGGATGTTCGGAATCAATAATACCGATGAGTTCATTCTCATGGATGATGGGAACGGTAATTTCCGAAAACCTCCATTCATCATCGCTAATGTAGTCCTCACTCTGGCTGGTATCATTGGTGATTCTAGCTTTTTTCTCAATGGCTGTTTTACCCACGATGCCAGTTCCCATTTTGATTAAGGTGGCATTGGTGTTTCGCGGTTCTTTGTTCTTATAAGCCTGAGAAGCTACTTGAATAAGATGTTCTTTGTTTTCATCCAGTAAGTAAATGGCACAGTCATAAAAATCCAGTTTTGATACCACATTATCAATTACACTCCACAAGGTTTCCTTGATCGTACTCTGATTGAGTAGACCTACAGCAAATTGATTAATAATATCCAGGTACCTTTCTTCCCGAATTTGCGTATTGGACATGCCGGTGGATTTACTTATTTTTCATTCGAGGAAGCGCAGTTTACCCTTAAAAATGAACTAATAAGACAACCTTCTCTCTCTATTAAATTTAACAAAAAAAATGGAGGAATGGATAGCGCTGGTTGACAGAGGCATGAATCTGTCCTATTCAGGCCTAATGAGGGAAAAGAATGAACAAAAAAAGGTTACGCTTTCGCGTAACCTTAACCACCTTAATAAATTACTTCAGAGCCTTCGCTTAATACCTTTTATTCCCATAGCTGGTAATACAACGAACCCGATCTCCACAGCCTGTTTTCAGGTAATTGATAAAGGCTGCTTTTCTTCTCTTCTACTGCTGGCTCCTTAGTAATTATATTATTACGCTAAGCATCGTGCATGCTAGCACGAACCCGAAGGTCAATATTGTTCCAACTACTACTTGCTTCACTGTTTTTTCTGCTGACTTGAATTTCGGTTTCATAACTTTCTTGTTTTCTGTCCAATTAATATTTTATGCCGCAGTTAGTTGCGGTTCTTCTTCTGTTTCTTCGCCAAGAGAATTGATCACTGGTACTGATACGAAGTTGAATTCATATCCAAAGAATGAGCTAAAATCTTCTCCCGCTTCCAACATATCGTCATCGTCATTCTCATAATACCAGTTTACAATTACTCTTTTTCCTAGCTGGCTAATATTATCCAATTTTCTTAGCAAGTTGAATATGCACTTAGAAGAGCTCGTGTTGAAATATTCAAACGCAAGGTTTACAGTAATATTTCCATTATGATTTTCTACGTACTTGTCCATGTTTAACAACAATGAACCGTAAAAATTCAATGGGTTTTCAGGACTCGACTTCCCTCTTAGATCTAACAATTCCTTTTTTGGATTGAAGTAAACTGATGGTGTTACTCTTGATGATCTGATAAAATACCCTTGCATAGCTCTAAATTTTTAATCCAAATTCAACTTATTCGTTGTGAATAATAAATTTCTATGGTTCAAAGATGAGAAGCTATCTGCTATAATAAAATACAGGATATCCGTAAATAGTTTTTTACGCAAACAGGAAACAAAATCAATGCACTGAAAAGGAAAATAAGCGAATGTGCCAACACTGGCTTTAAACGGACTTTTTCAATTTTAAAAGATCAAAATTTCATAGGCAAATTACCTATCTTGTAAGCAAATCTTTCAAAACGAGTTAAATAGAAGGGTTTTTAGGCCTTTCTTTTTGCTTTATAGTTTACCGGATAGGCTAATAAATCAGTTCATTATTAGAGATAAAATTGAAAAAACCTAAAACCCATAAAGGCAAAAATCCTGACAAGCCAACCGAAGTTGCCTGTCAGGATTAAAACCAACCTCAACTACTTGAACTAAATATTTTAAATCAATCCCAATCTCCTTGGCCTTTGGAGAGGCTGTATTTTCCTGATCCCAAGAATGCTATCGCCAAACCACCGACTAGGTAAATGGCCAGCAATTCGATTGCCCAGGTACCGTGATCACTCACACTAAAAATATCTCCAGTGTGCACCATGAGTAATGCCACCAGCATGGTAAAAGACATCACTAATCCAGCCAATCTAGACTTGAATCCTACAATAAGGAGTAACGGCGCTACAAACTCCCCTATGATCACTCCATAACCTATAAAAGAAGGTATCCCCATATCACCTAGCATACCAGCGATATGATTGGCTCCGCCCATGAGTTTACCCCAGCCATGAAAGATCATTCCAAATGCCAATATGAATCGGATAAGAAATTTGCCCAAATCTTCAGAATTGGGACCGTTAAAAATTTGTGCTGCTTTTTTCATTTATTGTTTAATAAGATTTGATAATTATAATTCTTTTTCAAATTGGCCAACTGCTTCTTGCAGCTTACTCTTTTCATCGGCATTGGAAATGATTCCCTGGTCTATATCAAAATTTTCAGAGAAAGATCCCAAGCTAAACGTTGCTGCAACTTCACCCGCAAAGTATTTCATTTTATTATTTAGATCTTCCAAACTGCCGACAGCTCCTCGTTTGCCATTCGATGTACTTAAAAGCAAAACTGGTTTTCCTCCCAGAAACTTGGCCTCCACTCTCGAAGCCCAGTCAATAGTATTTTTCAGAAATGCAGTCAAACTGCCGTTATGCTCTGGTGTACCTATGATATAAGCATCAGCTTCTGCTAGTTTAGCGACCAGATTCTTAATCGACTGCGGAACACCCACCTTCTCTATATCCGCACTATATATAGGTGCATCATATTCCCTAAGATCCAGATACTCTACTTCGTTATCTTCTATCAATGATCCGGCATACTGAACCAACTGTTTATTGATAGAGGTTGAACTATTACTTCCTGCAAATGCTATGATCTTTTTCATTTTATTCGTTTTTACGTTTGTTGTAATTACATGTTTTGGAGCAAAAAAATTATCCTCGCATTTTGTCGAGAAGGTTGCTCAATTGCTCTGACTCTTCGACAGTTAAAGCATTATTTGTTCGACTCAATTTTTCCATCTCAGGATCAAGCTGCGCTAGAAAGTCAATTCCTTTTTCGCTGATTTTCAAGTTTATCATTCTCCTATTGTCCGGATTGACATCTCTCTCCACTAGCCCCATAGCGACCAGTTTATCCAATAACCTGGTCAGGTCTCCACGCTTATTAATCAAAACCTCCTTTATCTCACTGGGACATATGGTGAGTGGATGCCTACCTCTCAATATCCTAAGAAGGTTATAATGCTGTTCGTTTATCTTGTAAGGTTTCAAGACCACGTCCGTTCTGTCTCTCAACCAGTTACCGGTAAACACCACGTTGATTATGGCCTTTTCTCTTGAATTCTTAAATGATGACTGCTTTATTTCTTCTTCGAATCTCATATTGCGACTATTAACGGAGTTACATTATTTGTTGTTACAAATATTAAATACTTTTTGATTATTTTTCTTTCAATTAGAAATTATTTGGATGAGATGATTATTATTGAATTCTATTCAACCACTTATCACTATGGAATCCCTTCTGACTCCCGAATCGCTCATTGCACTATTGACTCTTACCTTTCTTGAGATTGTACTTGGTGTAGACAATATCATTTTCATTTCAATAGTTTCAAACAAACTCCCTAAAGAGCAGCAGGCAAAGGCAAGGAACATAGGATTAATGTGTGCGCTGGTTTTCAGAATTGGGCTTTTATTCGGCATCACCTGGATTATCAGTTTTTCTGAACCACTATTTTCCTTATTTGATCATGCTTTTAGTGGTAGGGATTTGATTCTTGCAGGGGGTGGATTGTTTTTAATAGGAAAAAGTACCTTGGAGATTGGCCATAAAATGGAGGTCATGGAAGATCATGAGGTAGTTTCCAAAACTACTGCTACGTTGGCTGGAACAATCGCTCAGATCATTATGCTCGATATTATCTTTTCGTTTGACTCTATCTTGACTGCAGTAGGATTGACCAGCCAACTCACCATTATGATCATAGCCGTGATTATTGCGATGTTTATCATGATGGCTTTTGCAGGACGAATTAGTGCATTTATATCGAAACATCCTTCCTTGGAAGTGCTTGCCCTATCCTTCCTGATACTCATTGGATTTATGCTTACTGTGGAAGCCATGGGCCACCATGTACCTAAAGGCTATATCTATTTCGCCGTTTTCTTTTCTCTGATCGTTGAGGTACTAAACATTAGAATTCGAAAGGGGAGACAGAAGATTAAGTTGAACAAAAGAGTGAAGGCTGAAGTGAACTAAAACAGCTCCTTGTTGCGAAATTGATCAATGATGTCCGTATTTGTACATTCATCAATCTTCATTAATTTCGCAACACACTGATTTTTAAGCATTTAAACAAGTGGCACAGATTTAGTCAATCTCCTTTCGACTTATACTTGAAATTATGCTAAAACACTGCTTTGCCCAATTCTTTAGAAATCTAAAGCGCAACAAATTATTCTCATTGATCAATATACTTGGTTTATCTGCAGGTATATGCACTTCAATGCTCATCTATCTTTATGTGGATTATCAAACCAGTTTTGATGATTTCCATGAAAATCGAGAAAATATCTATCGAGTCAATCAAACCTTTATATGGAGTGATCAGGTAGATGAACAGTTTGGTTCAACCGGACCAGGGGTCGTATTCTCAGTGGCAGAGGATCTTCCGGAAGTGACCAGAGGCACCAGATTGCTTAAGCTCAATGCCAATTTAGTTACCTATGAAAATAAACTAGGGCAAAAAATCTCTCATATGGAATCTGGCGTTCTGGCTGCCGATTCCAACTTCCTGGACATTTTTTCTTTTGAATTGTTACATGGAAATCCAAAAGGCCTACTTTCTAACCCATCCAATATTATCATTACTGAGTCTATTAGTAAAAAATACTTTGGCGATCATGATCCTCTGGGACAAGTACTTCAATTTGAATATGCTGGCAAGAACTATTCACACCGAGTAGCTGGTGTCCTAAAGGATGTTCCTTCAAATTCCTCTATAGTCTTCGATATGTTGACTCCAATGAATAGCATTCCACATGTAAAAAGACAAAACTGGTCTTGGCTGTGGACCGGATTCGTGACTTTTGTGGAGCTGAATCCAAATGCTAATATTTCGGAGGTACGAGAAAAACTCAAGGATATACCAAGAAGACATGCAGAACAAACGCTACAAAGTTTGATGAACATGTCTTACCAGGATTATCTAGATGAAGGCAAAAAGTGGGATATTTTTCTTCAGCCATTGTCGGACATTCATTTGAATACCAATGTATTGAATCGGATATCGACTCCTGTTAATATGAATTCAATATATGCCTATGGCTTAGCGGCAGGATTTATCATACTCTTATCCTGTATCAATTTTACCAATCTCACCACTACACAACATATCAAAAGAGCCAAATTTGCTGGTATCAAAAAGCTCTTAGGTTCATCAAGATGGCAACTCAGTTTAGGTTATATGACTGAGTCGTTCATCTATTGTTTAGGGTCGGCTTTAGTTGGCATGGTCTTGCTTTGGTACTCCATACCCTATTTCAGTCAGTTGACTGAATCTGAGTTGACTTTTGGACATCTGATGAATATCAAAGTTGTTGGATTACTATTTGGCCTCATTGCGTTCATGAGCATTATTGCCGGTGGGTATCCTGCGTTGTTCCTAAGTGCATTCAAACCAATAGATGCCATGAAAGGAAAGGTGAAAACTGGCAAAGGAAGTGCTCCACTCAGAAATGGCCTGGTCATTGTTCAATTTACAGTTTCAGTCATTTTGATTTCCTCCACGCTAATTGCCTTTGATCAGTTGAGCTATTCCTATACTAAAGATGTTGGCTTCACCAAGGATAATTTAGGAGCGTTAAAAAATCTCGAGTGGATGGATGAAACCAAACGTGAAAGCTTTATCAATGAACTGACTCAGATTCCTGGAATCAATTCAGCTTCCATTTGCACCTCTGTACCACCCGACCATTGGTCTGGTGATCAATTCGAACCAATTGATGCGACCATACAAACTACTCCAATTGATTATACCTTGATCGATGATCAGTACCTTGGAACATTAGGTATTAAACTTCTTTACGGAAGAAATTTCTCCGATGATTTCAGTGATGACAAAAACAATGTGATCATTAGTGAGGAGGCAGTTCGCGATATTGGCTGGGACCTTGACGAGTCGGTTCTTGGAAAGAAGCTTTCTTATGATCATGGCAACCAAGTATTCAAAGTGATTGGGGTTATTTCTGATTTTAACTACAGAGGGCTTAGAGGAACCGTAGATGCTTTCGCTCTGTTCACTCATGATTCTGGTATGCATGATAGTGGTAGGTTCAATGGAGTCTTTTCTATAGATGCTGCCTCTAGTACGCAGCTCACACAAATATTAAATACTATCGAGTTGAAATGGCAGGAGTTCGTCAGTGACCGACCCTTTGAATATTTATTTGTCGATGAAGCATTTGCTGCCAACTTTCAGGCTGAGCAAAACTTTCTGGAGGTGCTTTCCATTTTCTCTTCACTGGCCATTCTTATTGCCAGTTTAGGGCTATTAGGTATTATTATTTATGCGATCGAACAACGAACCAAAGAAATAGGTATCCGGAAGATTGTTGGAGCAAACGTTTGGCAAATAGCAGTACTACTATCTAAGCAACATGCAAAATTAATCTTAGCGTCTATTGTACTCAGTGTACCTCTCACTTGGTTTATGATGCAGCAATGGTTGGAAGATTTCGAATACAGAATAGATATTTCACCCTTCGTGTTCCTTGTATCTGGATTAGCCATTCTAATTTTAACCCTTGCCATATCAGGTTTTCACTCCGTAAAAGCTGGGTTCTCAAATCCTGTAGACGCAATTAAAGACGAATAGAAAATCAATTAGATTCAATACTACAATTAGGAATTTACTCATGCATTGCTTAATCTTGCAATACTACAATTAGGAAATAACTATGGGTAAATTTCAATTAGGCGAATTTGAAGAAATCGTCATGCTAACTGTAGGCGTACTCTATGGAGAAGCCTATGGTGTATCGATAAAAAAAGAAATAGAATCCAGACTGCAAAGAAACGTAAGTGTGGGGGCCTTACAGTCTGCCTTGAACAGACTAGAGACTAAAGGTTATCTTCAATCTGAAGAAGGTGGATCGACAAGTGAACGTGGAGGGAGGCCAAAACGGTTTTTCAAAATTACAGCTCAAGGTAAAAGAGCCATTGAAGACACTAAAGAAATGAGGAATCAACTGTACAATGCGATTCCCAACATTGCGCTGGACGTAAAATTCGCTTAAAATGAAATCCTCTCCGTTCAGGTTTTCGCAGCGCTTGCTCCGTTGGTTTTGCGACCCAAAACTACACCCCTCTATAGAAGGTGACCTACTCGAGTTATTCGAAGAGCAAACGACATCGAAAGGAGTAAAAAGAGCTAAGTGGCAATTCCTTTGGGAAGTAATCAAACTATTCAGACCTGGCATTATCAAATCATTTACAGGAAATCAAAGACTAAATCAAATGGGCATGATCAAAAATTATATAAAGATAGGATGGCGAAACGTCATGAATCAAAAGCAATTTTCAGGAATCAATATTATTGGGCTGACCATCGGTATTTCTGCCTGCCTATTGATTCTTTGCTATGTATATAATGAAGTGTCTTACGATAAGTACCATTCGAAACTCGACAGAATGTATCGAGTTCTCCATGCCTATGGCGAATCAGAATCTCCCACAGCAGAAGAATACCAGGTATGGGGGTCTGCTCCCGCAGGACCCACCATCACTAACAAATTTCCAGAAGTAGAGAATTTTTGCCGCTTCACGAGTCCCTCCATTTTTCTATTGGAAAATGACACTAAGAAATTCCAAGAAGACAATATTATGTTTGCGGACTCTTCGACTTTTGAAATGTTTAGCTGGCGCATATTAGCTGGCGACCCTCAAACCATGCTGACCGCCCCTAACAGCATTGTACTAACCGAATCTATGGCCATTAAATATTTTGGAACTGAGAATGCCTTAGGGAAAACACTTGTTGCGGATCATACCGAGCAATTGAAAGTAACAGGAGTGATGGAGGACGTTCCTTCCCAATCGCAATTTTCGTTTGATGCACTCATCTCCATGACTTCATTTTACAATATGCGTCCGAAAATTTTTATCAGCTGGGGTTACGTCGATTTTTACACCTATTTGCTACTCGATGAACATGCTTCTCTGGAAAACTTACGAGAGAAAACTAAGGTGATCTATGACGAAATGGATGAGTCTGATAGGCATTCTCTTGATTACGAACCTATGAAAGGAGCTTATCTCAACTCCGTAGCTGCCAGACAACCCGGTCCTGTTGGAAGTTTGACGAATGTCTACATGTTAAGCTGCATTGGAGTTTTTATTCTACTGATTGCATGTGTGAATTTCATCAACCTAGCCACCGCACGATCTGTTGAACGGGCTAAGGAGGTTGGTGTAAGAAAAACCCTGGGTGCCTTAAAAATCGACCTGACCTTCCAATTTCTTGCCGAGTCTATTCTAATTGCCCTATTTTCATCCATACTAGCCATTGGTGTAGTGTCACTTGTGATACCCTATTTTCACTACTTAGTGGGCAAACCTGTAGCATTTGAAGGTTTGCTTACCACTAAATATTTTCTTTTATATGCTGGATTAAGCATATTCATCGGCCTTTTGGCAGGCTTGTACCCTGCCTGGGTACTATCAAAATTCAAACCTACACAAGTACTAAAAGGAAAGTTTAAGTCCAGTCGCAATGGATCACAGCTCAGACGCGGCTTGGTCGTATTCCAATTTTGCCTTGCAATAATGCTCGTAATTGCTACAACAGTGGTTTACAATCAGCTACAGTATATGCAGAATAAAGACAAAGGATTTACCCAGGACCAAATGATTGTAGTCGATTTTGGTTGGGATAATGCCGTGCAAAGTAGAATTCGCTTACTCAAGGACAAATATTCTGCCCACCCCGATGTCATTTCCATTTCAGCCTCACGAGCAGTGCCTGGGGATTTTTTTCCTAATGCTGGAACAGGCATTGAAAACCCTTTTGGAGAAATTCAATATCATGCGCCCGGGATTTACGAAATAGATGAAGACTTCGTACCTAATTTTGAAATTGAGATGGCCGCCGGCAGATCATTTTCCAAAGAGTTTGTTAATGACTCAATAGAAGCTCTGATGATCAACGAGGCTTCCTTATCCCTATATGGTTATAGTAGTGCCGAAGAAATAATAGGTAAGAAATTTTCACAGTGGGGTAGAAAAGGCAAAATCATAGGAGTCGTAAAGGATTTCAATTACAAGTCGCTTCATGCCAAAATCGAACCGCTTACATTGAGATTCGGACAAAACAGAGAACTCAGAAGGGTTGCCATCAAGGTTAGATCGATGCGAATGCAAGAAACTATAGCTGAGCTCGAAAGCATTTGGAATAACCTGATTCCAGAAAGACCGTTCAATTTTGTCTTTCTGGATCAATCTTTCAACCAGCATTATCAATCAGATATCCGCTTCGGCCGACTTTTTAGTGCCTTTGCGTTGATTGCCATAATCATTGCCTGTCTGGGTCTTTTTGGCCTTACCGTTTATGCTACCGAGCAACGAGCGAAAGAAATTGGAATAAGAAAAGTGCTTGGCGCTACGATCCCAAGCATCATGAAATTGATAAGTCAGGAATTTCTGGTATTGGTTTTAATTGCGGCAGTTATTGCCATTCCTATTTCGTGGTTTGGTATGAGCAATTGGCTTATGAGCTTCGCTCATAGAATGACGCTCTCTCTAGGTTCATTCATTCTTCCAACTTTATGCATAGCTGTCATTGCCATTTCTACCATCGGGTGGCAGATAGTTGCCACTGCCCGTCGAAATCCTGTAGATGTTATTAAGGATGAATAAAAATTAATCCATTAAATTGATCATATGAAAGGGCAAAGCCAATTGATCAATTTCATACAATTTATGCACCTGAAGTATCAGGGGTTTGTGTTGTATGCTTTTGCCATGGTACTTTTCCTGGTGCTTTTTGAGTCTGCGCAGCAGTACTACTTCATACTTCAATTTGATCTAGCTCCAACAGATGAATTTTCTGTCTTCGACCTAGCCATAGCACATGCTTACCGATGGATGATTTGGCTTTCAATCACGTTGATCTATTGCGGAGCCATTATTTATACTGGGAAGTCCAATAAAGTTTTTAATTTGACTAAAGCCTGGCCTGCTGTTTCGCACTTGATCATACTCATCGTAATCAATGTGCTTGCTATTTCATTAATTCAATTAGTACTGAATAACAGAGCACTAACTCTTGAAAACATCTGGGACAATTGTGTATTTTTCTTCTATCAGAAAACACCTATTTACACCTTAGCACATGTCGCCATCCTGGGATTATTTCATTTGGTGAATGTCAATCAAAATTTGGCGATTGAAATATTGGATCTCAAAAACAAAATAAAGAAAGAGGATACGCAAGCCTTATCAATCAAAATTGGAAATAAGAATAAAATCATTCCCCTTTCAGACATTCTTTGGATAGAAGCCTATGACTACTGTGTGAAAATTCACACCGTTAGTCAACACACCTATGCCATGCGCAATTCGCTCAAGGCTTTGGAGAAAAAGCTCCAGGACCAACAGTTTCTTAGGGTTCATCGCAAGGCAATTGTTAATATGAAGAAGGTTTCTGAAGTGAGTTTCAACTCTTCTTCATTTCTCACACTCGAGAATCACACTAAAATTGATGTTTCACAAAGCAGAGTGCGAGATGTTAAAACCTTCTATGGTTAACCCTTACAAGATAGAACTATATAGCAATATGAAATTCAAACCATCACTTCTTTTCTCTTTCGTATTGCAACAAGCAACTTTCTTAATTGTTGTTTTCTTTTTGTACTCGTGCGGCTCAGACAACGAGCCAGATCCAGTTGAAAATAAAACCCTAATCTCCGCCACTGAGGTGGCCAGTTACCCTGTGCAATTATTGCAATTCGGTGCCAATCAACAAGGGTTTGCTGCTATCAGCGAGCAACTTCAGTACGATATCACGATATATAAAATTGAATACCTCACTACCTATTTGGGTGCTAACATTACAGCTTCCGGATTAATCGGAGTACCTAACACAGACGAAGAAGTTCCAACTTTGAGCTTTCAACATGGAACAATCGCTGCACATGCAGACGCACCAACAGAAAGTGATGAAGGCATTTTTTATGCTTCCTTCGCTTCACTGGGTTACATTTCTTTGATTCCTGATTTTATCGGGTTTGGTAGTTCATCAGATTTCCTGCATCCATACTATCATGCAGAATCAACAGCAGAATGCATTATAGATATGATTAGAGCGTCTGAGGAGTTTATCATTGAAAAAAACCTTGACAGCAACGGCAAGCTGTTTCTGGCTGGTTATTCTGAAGGCGGATATGCCACGATGGTTACCCATCAAAGAATCGAAGAAAAGTATGAGGACGAATTTAATTTGATTGCCTCGGCTCCAGCTTCTGGAGGGTACGATCTAATAGGAATGAAAAATTACTTTGTAGGCCTGAAGTTCTACAATCAGCCTTTTTATTTGGCCTATTTATCTCTTTCTTACTCCAAAGTATATGAATGGCCAACCTTACTATCCAATCTATTCAACGAGCTGTATGCTTCTTCCATTCCAAGCCTTTTCGACGGAAGTAAAAGTGGAAGTCAGATCAATGCAGCCCTGACCACTGATATTGAACAATTTCTTACCGAAGACTTTAGAACAAACTCAAATGATTCAAAATACGACTTACTAAATAAAGAACTTGCTTCCAACAGCCCGATAGCCTGGCAACCAACACACCCTGTCTATATGTATCATGGCTCCGCTGATATTACCGTCCCCTATCAAAATTCAGTGGACACCTATGATCTTCTAATCGATGCTGGTGCTGATAAAATTACATTCACCACTATGGATGGTGCGACACATAGCAGCGGGGTAGCTCCTTTTGTCGTCGACTTTCTCTCTGTCTTCTCAGAACTCAAGTAGATTCTAAGGTATGCTTACTGCAATTCTATTAGAGCTCCCTGCACAAGTCTAGGGGTATTCATAGGTTCTGTAGATATTGATCTAAAAAACAAATTATTATGAAAACTCAAATGACTTTTGTGCTCTTCGCACTTATTTCCTTTTCATGCTTTGGTCAATATGAATATGCACCAAGCAAGAAATACCCTTTTGGAAGACCCAATCCAGAAGCTCCAGAACAGATCACGGATTATGAACCCATGATAGGTACATGCAATTGCAAATCGTATAGAAAAGGTTCAGATGGCGAATGGGCCGAACCTGTTGATATGACTTGGACCTTTCAATACATTTTGAATGGAATGGGAGTTCAAGACTATACACTCAAGGAAGATGGAGCCCATTCTGGAAGCATTCGTCAATACGATGCGGACAGCGCCAGATGGAATGTACATTACTACAGCTCTCCTGCCCCAGGTGTAGCGCCTCTTTCACATTGGACTGGCAATCTTGAAGGCGATAAAATTATACTTTACCGTCCTCAACAATCACCTCAAGGATATGACGGGTATTCACGGCTTACCTTCTATGATTTTAGTGACAAAGGGTATAAATGGAAAGGTGAATGGATAGATGAAGGGAACACCATTGTTTTTCCTTTCTGGAAAATCGAATGCAAGCGATAATTAAAAAAATAAGCTGAAAGAGTGATTGATCCCTAGGGTCAATTACTCCTCAGCCCATCATTCTACAGGTGAAATAAGCAGGTTGAACCAAGATCCTGTGCTTTTCAGATGGGCATTGCACATTTTGGTTCGCTTCATCATAATTAATTTTCCCAATCTGAATATCTCCGAAAATAGCTAAATGAATGATTGATTGCAAATAACGCTTAAAGGTCTGATTGATTCTGACAATTGCCGTTGGTAAAAGAGTCTCTTTTTTTGTATATTGTTTACTGTGTAAAGTCTACATACAAGATATGCAGCTCTCTTTCATTGAAATCAAAAACCCAATAGCTAAACAGCTAGGATACACCCTTCTTTTTGGTGTCCTTTCCGCTCTTTTTGGATCTGTGCGAATGTTGTTGCCAGGTATTGAAGGAGCAGGGAGCGATTTTCGGGAAATTCCACTGCTGGTGAGTCTCTTCTATCTTCAACACCCCATTTACATCGTTCTAATTTCGCTCATTACATCTCTGGTTACTCCTCCAAATGCCATGATTAATACTTTTGTCATGCATCTGGTTGCCTTGCTTATAGGATTCTACGCATACAAAAAAATTAAGACCTACCACTTCAATCATTTTGTACTTGGTACCGTTTGGGTGGTTTTTACCATTGTATATTATTATCTATTCCTGATACCAATGTTCGTTGTGGTCAATGAATTACTCGGCAGGAATCAGGAAATTGGTATAATTAACAGTTATAAATCAATTACCTCAACCATGCTATTTGAACTCACCAGTACCGCTCTGGTTAGTAGCATTTTCTTAATTCAGCTTGAAATGAGGCGATCTTTGGAGGACCATAAAAAGAATCTGGTCATCATGGTGAATAAAAAAACCAAAGCACTGGCCGATGCCAATGACGAGTTGAAAAGCATGAATGAGAATCTTGATAGTCTGGTAAAAGAACGAACTCAAAAGGTACAAGATCAGTATGAGCAAATGTTGAAATATGCTTACTTAAACTCTCATGAAGTCAGAGCTCCATTGAGTAGAATGCAAGGATTGATGTCCATCATTATTCAAGAACAGGATATCCAAAGTAAAATGGAGTTGATAGAAAAACTCAAACTTTCCTCAGAAGAACTTGATGCCATCATCATCGAAATGAGCCAGATACTCGAATCCGAGTTGATTAAAGGCAAAAAGGTCAAGTAACGAGGAATTCCTCCAATTTCTATATTATTACTAAATGAATAAGCAAAAATTTGGGGAGTATTTTCAACATCAATTCAGATTCATAGTTAATGTTTTTTGCATTGATCAGAGGGGACTTGCTTAACAGAGAGTGAACAATCATTTTAGCCAGTAATGAATTAAAAACGAAAATAGCTTCAGCACTCTAACCTTCAATTTCTTTGACCAATTGGTCATACCACTTCTCACCATATTTTCGGATCAGCGGTTCTTTTAGAAATTTGTAAATAGGCACTTTCAATTCATCTCCTAGTTTGCACGCCGGATCACAGATATCCCATTGGTCGTAATTCAACGCGTCGTAATGATCATATTTGGTAATTCTGATTGGATACAAATGACAAGAAATTGGTTTCTTCCATTTGGTTTTGCCATCCAGATAAGCTTGCTCGATCGCGCACTTTAGGATATTCTTTTCATCATATATAGCAAAAGCACACTCTTTCCCTCCAATGGTGGTGGTAGAAAAGTCCCCTTCCTCGTCCAGAATATAACTGCCCTCCTTTTCCAAAACAGCCAGCCCTTCCTTAGACATATAAGGCTTTACCTCCTCGAGCACCTTCTCTAGTTTTGGCAATTCGTCTTCTTCCAATGGAGCACCCAAATCACCCTCCACACAGCAAGCGCCATGACATTTATTCAAATCGCACACGAAGTGCCTTTCTTTAATATCATCTGAGAGTACAGCGTTATCTAATATGATCATAGCATTCTTATTGTGCCACAAAGTTATAAGATCAAAAAGTATTAAGCGATAAGTAAACTGGAATTGAGAGCTATAATAACCGCCTCAAAAAAATTAAATTCGCATATGGCTTTTGAAATCATTGACCCCAATAAAAATCAAGTACCCATTTTGGTAAGTGTACCCCATTGCGGTACTGAGATACCCGATGCGCTTCGCCATCAATACGACCCAGAAATGATTGCTTCCATAGACGATACGGACTGGTTTGTAGATCAGCTCTATGACTTTGTAGGTGATCTCGGAATTAAAATGATCAAAGCCAAATACAGTCGCTGGGTGATTGATTTGAATAGAAATGCTGAGAGTAAACCACTTTACAACGATGGCAGAGTAATTACAGCCCTATGCCCTACTACAAATTTTAACGATAAAAATATCTATCTAAACGAAGGGCCGACTCAAGAAGAAATCAATCAACGAATCAGCAGTTATTACTATCCGTACTATGATCAGATTCGTTTAGAACTCACCAAACTTCAAAAACAATTCAAACATGTATTGTTTTTTGACGCGCACTCGATCAGACAACAGGTACCTGGTATCAGAGCGGAAAAATTTCCAGACCTTATTTTGGGAGATGTTGACCAAGCGTCCGCCAACAAAAATATAATCGAAACAGCCACCCAGGTGTTGTCCAGCACTAACTACTCATTTCAACACAACCATCCATTTAAAGGAGGTAACCTGACTCGCACTTTTGGGCAACCCGAAAAAAACATCCATGCCCTGCAATTAGAAATGGCCAAAACGGTCTACATGGACAATAGTGAAACGAAATATGATGAAGCTCGCGCCAATTTGGTTCGAAAAGATTTAAACCAACTATTTGAGTCTCTCCTAGCCACATTAAACCAAATGAATCAATGAAAAAGGTTCTGAAATTCGAAGGCCTATTAACCAACGATGGTTGGCTGTGTCCAGCTTATGTCGAGATAGACACTCACGGAAACATAGTTAGCGTATCAGAAAGCAAACCAAGTGAAGGCTCTATAGAATCAGTCAATGGATACGCCATTTCTGGGTTTCAGAATGCTCACTCCCACTCTTTTCAGTATGCCATGTCGGGTTTGGCGGAAATTCACCCAGACCCTACTTCTCAAGATGACTTTTGGAGTTGGAGAGAAACCATGTACAACATTGCCTTGTCGATGGACCCTGACCAGTTTGAGCATATCGCCACCATACTATATGCCGAAATGCTATCACATGGCTATACCCATGTGGCTGAATTTCACTATGTTCATCATGACAAAAATGGAAAACCCTACAGCAATTTGGCTGAAATGGGTGAACGATTGGTCAGTGCGGCTAAAACCGCAGGCATTGGGATTACCCTTGTACCCATCTTCTATCAAAAAGGAGGATTTGGTAAAGATCCGGTAGAAAAACAAAGACGTTTTATCTCCGACTCTACGCAAGACTATCTTGATCTTTTGGCTTCCTCTGAAAAAGCTACTCAGTCATACGCTAAAGCGAATGTAGGACTAGGTATCCATTCACTACGTGCAGTCGACGAAAATTCTATCAAGGCCGCCTTCGCCGAAGCTAAGGACCTACCCGTGCACATTCACATTGCAGAACAGCTCAAGGAAGTATCTGATTGTCTGGACTATTATAATCAAAGACCCGTTGAATGGCTGTTGAACACCTTTGAGGTAAATGAAAATTTTCATTTGGTACACGCCACTCATTTAAACGATTCAGAAGTTTCAGGAATTGCTCGATCTGGAGCTCATGTAGTACTTTGTCCAAGTACGGAAGGCAATTTGGGGGATGGCATTTTTCCATTGCAAAACTTTCAACAGCAAGGTGGAAAATGGTCTATTGGCACGGATAGTCATATCGGCCTCAACCCTTTGGAAGAACTGCGGATACTAGACTACGGACAAAGGTTGACGACACATCGCAGAAATCAGTTTATTTCGAAGACCAACGGAGATACGGGTTTATTCGGAGTTGACATGGCATTGAAATCGGGTAGGAAAGCCATGAGCAATACTTGCGACAAGTATTTTGAAGTAGGTCAACCTCTGGATGCGGTTGTGATAGATGCAGACGCTCCGCTTATCGCCACAAGTCGTCCTGAACATATTTTGTCCACGTTAGTTTACAGCGGCGATCGCTCACATTTCAAAGGAACTCTTGTCAATGGAGAATGGAAAGTCCAGGAAGGTCGACATATTCAGCACGAGAAGATCGTTTCCAACTTCAAAAAATCTCTCGAGGAACTAAAAATTCGCTAATTCAAGTAGGTATCTATTTCCTTAAGGATATCTGAAGTCAACGGCTTGGTAAAGAGTTTCTGTACCTCTCTGTATTGATCTGCCAATTCAGCATCTTGGTAGTATTGCGATGAGGTGAGCACAAAGAGTTTGATTTTTTCGCTTTCCACAGCAGTCATCATCTTTCGATACTCACGAATAAAGTCCCAGCCACTAATGGTCGGCATGTTGATATCCAGCAGAATGACATCCGGTAAATTTTCTGGATTGTTTTTCACCAAATCCTCCAAATGAGTCAGCCCCTTAGTCGAGCTTGTCAAAGATTCTACCAGCATTTCAGGGTTATAATCTTTGATCACTTTCGTACAAATCAGATTGTTGATCTCGTCATCATCAATTATTAGAACCTTAATTTGTTTCGTCATTCTACTTATTAGAGGTGGTGGATAATCAGACCGTCAATTTAATTTAAAATTCTGAGAATTTGGAAATTAATCAAGCAATGGACCGATTCTGATTAAAAAAATAATACGAACTTAAGTCTTCTTAAATCCGTTTTCAAACCAAACAAAAATCTTGAACTTATGAAAAAGAATTTAACAATTGCTACAAGTTTTATAGTTGCCTGTCTTCTGAGCAGCATGAATTTGTATGCCCAGCAAAAAGCCAGCCCACCCAAAGTATCTAAAGCGACTGTAAATGGCAATGAAATCACGATCAACTATAGCAGCCCATCCAAAAAAGGTCGGGAGATTTATGGTGGTCTAGTGCCTTTTGACAAAGTGTGGAGAACAGGAGCCAACGAAGCCACCACCATCGAACTTTCAAAAGATGCAAAAATTGGAGGCGTAGATGTGAAAGCTGGTAAATATGCCTTATTCACCATTCCTGGGAAATCTGAATGGACTATCATTATCAATTCCAACGCCAAACAATGGGGCGCATACGACTACGATAAATCGAAAGACATTGGGCGATTCAAAGCCTCTACTACAGATCTAGATGATGTCGTTGAAGGGTTTGCCATTAATTTGTCCGATGATGGAACTGTTTCTATCACTTGGGATCAAACGCAAGTGGATTTCATGATTAAATAACAAATTTAACTTTCTCAAAAAGGGCTGTGATTTGATTATCAGAGCCCTTTTTTATTTTATTTTCAATCAAACGCAACTTTAATCGTAATTTTACGATAATAGAATTAATTTTAATCGTAATTTTACAATCAATATGAAAACATCAGAATTTTTAAACATCCTTGAAGAAAATCCCGAGTTAGGATTAGAGTTCGAAATCGAAAGCGGCCAATTCATTAAGCCTACCTTTCATATTACAGAAGTGAAAAATGTGACCATTGAATCTGTCGATTGTGGTGGAAACCCTGACAGCTACAAACAAACTATCGTCCAACTGATGGTAAACCCACTCGAAGAAATGAGAAGGCCCTGGACTGCAAAAAAGGCATTAGACATTTTCAGCAAGGTAGAAAAGCTCAAGCCCATCAACGGAGATACAGAAATATTCTTCGAATATGGAGATCAGGAAATTAGAACATCGAATTTTAGTGTAGAGGATGTTCTTTTTGCCAATGGAAATATCAGATTAGAATTGTTTGCCAAACCAACTGTTTGCAAACCAAGTTTGACTCCAGGAGCAAAACAATGCTGCTAATTGTCTAAAATTGTGGTTCAAACGATTGAGCCACAATTCTCATTTGACAACAACCCTATCATTCAATCAAATAATCAAATGAAAAACCTTATCATTCTTTGTACCGGAAATAGCTGTAGAAGTCAAATCGCAGATGGCTATTTCAAACATTTTGCAGGAGACAATCTCAAAGTATACAGTGCTGGTATAGAAACCCATGGCGTAAACCCACGGGCCATAAAAGTAATGGCAGAAGATGGCATCGATATCTCTAACAATACGTCCAATAATATCACTGAGTATTTGGAAGTGGACTTCGATTATATCATCACGGTATGCGATCATGCGCAGGAAAACTGTCCCTATATACCTGGAACTGGCGAACGTGTGCATTACAACTTTCCAGATCCTGCCAAAGCCACTGGAACAGAAGATGAAATTCTAGATAGTTTCAGATCTACTCAGCAATTGATCAAAGATTTTGCACAAAGATTTGTGACGGACCGAGGACTATGATCATCGCGCCCATGCTGCCGAATGACTGGCCTGAAGTCGAAAAAATCTATCAAGATGGCATCGACACTCTTCAGGCCACGTTTGAAACCCAAACGCCAAATTGGGAAGCATGGGATGCCGGACATTTGGCCTCAACCAGACTGGTAGCCAAAAGCACTACCGGCTCAATTCTAGGTTGGGCAGCTCTGTCGCCAGTATCAAAAAGACAAGTATATCGAGGTGTAGCCGAGGTCAGTATATATATAGACGTGAACCAAATGGGTAAAGGCATTGGTAAGAAACTACTCGCCGAACTGATCCAGCTAGCTGAAGCTTCTGGAATTTGGATGCTTCAAGCAGTTACCTTTCCAGAAAACACAGCAAGCGTTAGGCTGCATGAAAAGCTAGGTTTCAGACTTGTCGGCCGAAGAGAAAAAATCGCTCAGCAGCACGGCGTTTGGCGAGATACGGTTTTGCTGGAGAGGCGGTCCAACAACCTTCCTTAATACCCGTACTTACTCTTCCACTGCGCTTTGAGTTTTTTGCGCATTTCTTCTTCTCGGGGGTTTCGACCTGGCTCGAACAAAGTTCGTCCTTTCAGCTCCTCCGGCATAAATTCAAAATCAACAAAATTACCTGCATGATCATGGGCATATTTGTAGCCTTCGCCATAGCCGATCTCTTTCATCAATTTTGTCGGTGCATTGCGAATTCCTAATGGAATGGACAAATCGCCAGTTTCTCTGACCAACTGTTGGGCTTTGTTGATCGCCATATAGGACGCATTGCTCTTGGCTGAGCAAGCCAGATACGTCACACACTGACTGAGTATGATTCTAGACTCTGGGTAACCGATCACATTCACGGCCTGAAAGGCATTGTTAGCGATCACCAAAGCGGTAGGATTGGCATTGCCAATATCTTCTGACGCCAATATCAATAATCGTCTGGCAATAAACTTCACATCTTCTCCCCCTTCGATCATTCGTGCCAGATAATAGACCGCAGCATTAGGATCACTCCCTCGAATCGACTTGATAAAAGCCGAAATGATGTCGTAGTGCATCTCTCCGCTTTTGTCATATATAGCGGCTTTCTTTTGAGCGATTTCAGTCACGACCTCATTGGTCACCACTGCTTTCTTTCCTAAAGAATCAACTACCAATTCTAGTAAGTTGAGCAGCTTTCTACCATCACCACCTGACAATCTCATCAAGGCCTGATCCTCTTTGATCTGTACTTTTTTGTCTTTGAAAACATTCGGGTGGTTGATGGCCTTTTCAATGAGTTCCGTCAAATTCTCTTTGGCCAATGCATTGAGAGTATACACCTGACATCTGGACAACAAAGCCGCATTAACTTCAAAGCTTGGATTCTCAGTGGTAGCACCGATCAAAGATACCTGACCTTTCTCTACGGCTCCAAGGAGTGCATCCTGTTGTCCTTTATTGAATCGGTGAATCTCATCTATAAATAGAATGGCCTTCGATCCTAGTCTCGACTTTTGAATTACTTCTCGTATATCCTTTACTCCTGCACTGATCGCACTCAAGGTAAAAAACGGCATCTTGGCTGAATTAGCAATAATATTCGCTATAGTAGTTTTGCCCACACCTGGAGGTCCCCAAAGGATCATGGAAGGCACAGCCCCAGAGTTTATAGCACGTTTTAGGATGTTCTTTAAATGATCTTGACCCACCAGTTCGTCCAGCGTCTGGGGTCTCAATTTTTCCGCTAAGGGCATCGGATTGTCTAGCATAAGTTACGCTACGAAAAAAAGTAATAAAAGAATGGAAAATTAATGAAAATCAGACGGATTACTGTCCACCCTCTTCGGACTCCTCAGGTGTTTCTTCTTGCACTTCTTGTGCCTCCTCTGGAGCCGGTTCTTCTACAACGGCTTCCTCCTCTACACTTTCTGGTTCAGCCTGATTCTTGTCTTTCTTTTTAAACAAACCGCCCAGGCCTTTCTTTTTCATCTGAGTAGTGTCAGACTCCTGCAAGGCTTCTTCTGCCAATTTCTCCTCTGATGGTGGTGGGCGATTGTCTATGAATAACTCTCCGTAATATTTGTTGTAGTACACCTGCTCTTGATTGTGTGCAGCGGTTTCTTCGTATCGATACTTATATCTAGGCCCTTTCGGTATGGTGTCCTTTTCAACTTGTGCCAAAAGTGGAGCAGTAGACACAGAATCTGTTCCGAGTGTATCAGTATCAACGAAATCCTCCGCTAAGAATTCTCCCTGATCGATGATCAACTCTGAAGTATCCTCAGGAACTGGGGCCAAAACATTCTTCTTTGGAGCCGTCATCAGCTCATAATTCTTTCGAAATAAGCTCGTTTGCTTGTTTACGCCATATTTAGTTCTTCGAGAAGCGGAGGCGAATTTTGGGGTACTGTCATTGGCAAAATAGGAATATTTAGCCATACGCATAGAATCATCCAGAATATAGGTACTCTGAAAGGCAGGGCATACCACATTGTCTTTACAAGCGTAAAAAACAAGGCACAACACAAACAATATAGGAAAACTAGTTCTCCTCACAAATTTTATTCAATTAGGGATTAGGTGGATACAATCACTAACCCTCAAAAATGGATAATATTTCCTGATTTATATAATTAATCTCTTCAAATCTTAAAAGGCAACTCCCCTCCCAAGTCAAATATCAATATATAATCTTGGAATAATACTAACCTAGTCGGCCAGCATCGTTTTCACTATAGGGTATGCTGCATCTACCCATTCTTTGTACATTTTACCTGAAGGATGGAGCCCGTCTTCTGCCACTAAAGCTGGCTCTTTAGCCGCTCTTCTACTACCCGGTGTAATGTCCACAAAGGCTACTTGATATTGCTCGCAAATACGCTTGGCGATGGCATTATATTCATTCAGCTCTTTGGCAATTTTGGCTGGATCTTTAGAGGCCGCAAACGGTGTAACTCCATAGTCAGGAATAGACAGTACGAAGGCTCTTTCAGATTTTCCCTTTGCAAAGACAATGGCTTGCTGGAGTAAAGATTCAAATTCCTTTTTATACTGATCGATCGGATAGCCTCTGTACTGATTGTTTACACCGATCAATAACGAAACCAAGTCATAATCTGAGGAAGGCTTTTCTTTATCGATAGCGGCTTGCAATTCATCCGTAGTCCAACCTGTGGTCGCAATGATTTTTGGTAATTCGACTTTGAAACCCTCTCCTACCAATCTTCCTTGCAAGATATGTGGCCACCTTTCGTCTGGTGCTACTGCTTCTCCTATGGTATAAGAGTCACCAAGCGCTAAATATTTGTATGTCATTTTAGGGCTGTTGTTTAGTCTAAAATTATAGAGGTTACTCGAAGTAACCGCTGCAATAAATGCTAAATTTAATCAAACAATTCCTATTGATGATGAAGATTGAAACCACTGTCGTGATAGACAAACCATTGGATACGGTTGTCAAATATTTTGCAGATCCTGCTTACCTTTAAGGGTATCAAGAAGGATTTGTAAGTAAAGAATTGGTAAGTGGAGTAACCGGCGAAAATGGGGCTATCTCCAACATGCTTTATGAGCATAATGGGCAAAAGATGGAGTTGATCGAGACGATCACAGCGAACAATCTTCCTGACATTTTTGAAGCTCACTATCACCATGAGCATATGGACAATACCATGAAGTGCACATTTACTCCGCTCGGCGATAATCAAACACAGTACACGAGTTTCATTGAATATACGCGCATCAATTGGGTGATGCCTCGGCTTATGGCCATACTTTTACCTGGCGTCTACAAAAAGCCTGTCAAGCGGTGGTTAGAAAATTTTAAGAAGTTTGTGGAAGGGCAGTGATTCCCCATACTTGGAATCCATAAATATTAACAACTGCTTTGAAACAGCTCTTTTGGACTCTACTGTCTAAAGACCTAAATTTAGGTGTGATTATCTCTAAATCAATGGCTTCTAACCAATTCAGAATTTTAGGGCATGTTTGCACCATAATGTCGGTATTGACGGGAACGGTATATAGTATTCATCAATGGCTACAACTAGGTTCAATCAAGGACCCTTTTTTCGTTGGAATGATAATGGCTAATACTCTGATAATTGGCCAATTTCTAAATTATACAATCAAGTTTTTTGATGTTGAAATTGAAAATGGAAATTTAAAAGATCATAAAACTCTTTTGAAAAATTCAAGAAAGGATATTTTCCATTTGTTCCCATCAATTCTGACGGGAATTGGAATAGCCTTAATATTTTTTTTCTGCACATATCTATGGGCTGATATTTGGATGGAGCATAGCGCAATCAAATTTTCACATTGCACTTTTTTGTTCGCATCTAATTTAATGACAGGTATCGCGATATACTGCTATGTAATCTATTTGAAACTTAGTTTTAAACTTAGTGCTAACGTCACTATCGGGTTGTATGATCGCTCCTGCCCTCTAGCCTTGTTTTTAATTCGCTTAAATAAGTTCTTAACGCTAGCAGCATCTCTTACTTGTACTATAGCTCTTCTAAGTCTTACCAACAGCGTATACCAAGTTAACTCCGTCCTTTACTCCTTTATAGGCTGGATTGCTCTAGTTGTAATAAGCGTCTTTGTTATCCCATTAACAGGAATTTCGCGGAAGGTCAGAGAAATTAAAACAAAGAATTTGCAGAGATTGAGTAAAATGATAGAAGAGAAATATGAGGAATTGCTACTAAAAATAAGTAGGAATGAAAAATTTGACGATGTAGGAGATGCGCTCAAGGAATTAAGTAAAACCTATAAGGATGTTCACCGAATAAAGGTTTTCCCGCCAATAGCAAGTGCTAAATCTTATCAAACAGCAATATTCGCATTATTTGTCACTTTAATTCCTGCCATATTAGATGCATTACTGAAAATACTCAATTAGAATTGTGAAATTCTTAAACAACTCTACTCACCACCTCTTCAATAGCGGCCTCCACTTCAGAAGCGTTGAGCGGCTTTTGGAAAACCTTTTCTATCAAGTTGTCAGCAACCCCTTGATTAACCTTATCGTCTTCGCTCATAGAGGTCAGAATGAAGCAAGCTAGGTTATTGTATTTTTTATGTGCTTCAGTCAAGAAATCCACACCATCCATACCAGGCATCCTCATGTCTGTAATCACTACCGTCAGGTCATCCTCAAGTGCTGCTAATTTCTCCAGGGCATCCGGCCCGGATTCGGCCATTAATGTGGTGTATTTCGAGCCAAATATTTTATCGAATATGATTCTAGGAATAGATTCATCATCTACGTAAAGTACTGTCATCTTCATATCATTCTACTGGTTTGAGTCTAAGTTAATCAATAATTTTTTACGAATTACCGAACTTTAAAAATACTGAAACTCCAGAATGAGCCAAGGCCATTCTGAAGTTTTAGCACCACCACCTCAATGTTTTCTTTACGAATCTCCCAGTTTCTGAAGTCTAGCGATGTCTTGGTCTATCGACAATATCAACAAGCAAGTCGCTGTGCAAAATACCGGACTGGTGATACAATGGTGCCCACTCCAGCTTCCATCCGCATTTTGAATGCGGACAATGCGTCCGGCGGTATTATCAAACCATTGCGTCCATTCATCGCCTCCAGCGATCACCATAGATTCCCCAGTTTGCAAGAAGCTCAAAAACTCCTCCCCACCATTATTCCCAAATCCATTCAATACCTCATCCTCTTGCGCCTTGTCTTTGGCTGAATTGTAAACATTGAAACTCGTAGTCAGTCTTGAAGACTCTTCTTCGCTCAGCCCAATCTGCTCCAATAGCTCTTCCGACAACTCCGCATCCTCATCGATTTCTCCTTTACGCTTAGCCTCTTCGATCATGTCTTTGGCTTTCTTGGCTTCTTTAGCACTGGCTCGCAAAGAGCCTGATACAGCATAGAGCATGATACCCGCTCCTTTTTCCGTATTGACTTTACCAGAACCAGCGTCATAGTTTCCTTTTTGAAATTCTCTGGATCTTTCGAGTGCCATCTCGTCGATTTTAATATCATTGGCCTGAGCAGCCTCTACAGCCTGATTGGCATAAGAGGATTGCAACACACCGGCCCAACCGTCTCCTTTCAGACTTCCATCTTCGTTTTGATTCGTTTGTATTCGAGACACACAATTTGCCAATGCAGCTCTTACTCGATCTTCGGTTTTAGCAGGCAGATCTTCTAACTCCAATAAGTTATTAAAGAACTGAGCAGCCAACACTGCATCAATGTTCTCTCCTAGTTTTACCTGAATCTGCGTACCGGTCAATTCAGTAATCTTCAATCTATCTTTAGGTGTATGCTCTACTGCATTTAGTAGATATTCCGTGGCTTTCGCCAATGCAACAGCGTATTCTCCTTTCTGCAGTGTACTGTTTGTTCTTAGCATAGCCATACCTACCATAGCGGTAGTTGCCGGATCCGTGCTGACTGCATGAGCATCCCGAACGTGCTGATAGCTGTGGCTCCCGGCACCCCACCCACCATTTCTCTGTTGGGCTGAGGCCAAATAGTTCAATCCAGTATTGACGGAATGTTTGACTTTCGCCACGTCTTTGAAATGGCTATGCCCCTCGGAAGACTCCTCTCCAAATATGGTCTTGAATGTACACCCTTTGGCACCACATACTTTGATGTGATTGTGATCCATCGGGTTTTTATTAGAGGATCTAAATCCTGGAGTAAGAGACAAGAGCAGGCACCCAGCCAATCCTAAGGTCAATGTTTTTATCTTGGTTTTCATAAGTGTGAGTATTTGATTTTATCGATATTGATAAAGCCAAATACGACACTTCCATAAATTTATAAAAGCCGGATTTAGGGAGAGGTGGGTATCTGAAAGTGAAGTAGTGCAGTGAGTTAGGGAAGAAAAAGTGCCTCAACAAAAAATAGCTACTCTTGAGCGTTACGTATCTCCTCCAGCTCTATCTTCAACTTCTTAGGCAAGCTATCCACGATAAGTTCGTAAGAATGATCAATCAATTCGTAGATGAGCTGATCTGACAAAGTACCATCTACATAAACTGAATTCCAGTGTTGCTTATTCATGTGATAACCCGGACGAATGGCCTCATACTGATCACGAAGTTCTTGTGCTCGCTCAGGATCACATTTGAGATTGATAAATTCGAAGGTAACCAGTGAAGTGAGCGCAAACATTTTGTCCATCACTTTGAAAACCAAAGTATCCGGACCAAAAGGGCAACTTTCCGTTACGCCAGGTTTGGATAGACAGTATTCTCTGTAGGATTCTACATTGATCATTATTGCAATAAGGTTTTCTTGATGATGAAATAAATCATACCCAAGAGAAACGCAATAATGGCAAATTTGTTGATGCCATGCATCATACGGAGGTTGAGGTCTTTTTTCTGATTAGGGTCTTCTTTTCTGAAGAAGTAACCAAACACTTCTCCCAAGGAGAAAAATTCCTTCAAACCGCCTTTTTCTTTCTTTTCTTCCATCAGTTTAGGATTGCTTCCATAGCCTCAGGTTCTACCCAGTTGCCATCGTCTTTAATAATTTGAATCAACTCATCTACGGCATAGTCAGAATGCACAGCTCGCTTTACTACTTCTTGTCCACGGTACAAAGTGATCTTGTCTTTGCCCGACCCAACATATCCATAATCGGCATCAGCCATTTCACCTGGGCCATTCACAATACAGCCCATAATTCCAATTTTCACACCTTTGAGGTGATCTGTTCTTTTTCTGATCATAGCTGTGGTTTCCTGCAAGTCGAATAGCGTTCTACCACACGACGGACAAGAAATATACTCCGTCTTAGTCATACGAGTTCTGGCTGCCTGTAGGATTCCAAAAGCTGTATCATTCTCCACTTTTTTGTTGCCATTGCCAGCCAGTATCACCCCATCTCCCAGCCCATCGATCAACAACCCACCTATATCGGTGGCCGAAGCCAACTGAAAATCTTCCTTGTCGGAAATCTCCTGATGCCAATTGATGATTACGGGCAAGTTTATTTCTTTAGTAATTAATTCAAATATGAATCGACGAAGCGAAGCCATCGCATGGGTATTGTTGGTGTGCAATAGAATGATGGCATTATCAATACCCTTGAGTTGATCAATACTTTCCAGCTCATCGGACTCCACTGCTACAAATGTTAATTGACTTTTCTCGACTTCACTGAGTTCTTTGAGCTGAACTAATGGATACTTCTTATCCTGATCTTCTAAGTTCTTCCATACAGAAAAATCGATAATTTCCTGCAACCCGTTCGGCAGCATAAAATCGACCGGATGACTGCCCGAATACAGATAATCTGCACCTGTATCGTTCATTCTCCATTTGTCTGGCTCTGGCAGGTAGAAGTGCCCTATTTCTTTCAGGTCTTTGACTTCAATGCTTCCTTTTTTACTAAAATCAGCTATCACACGCGGCACGTTGTGATCACCAATGTTTAATACTTCTTGGGTCACTCGCCTTTCATAAACAAAAGGATTTACGGGACTTTCATCCAAAGAAGCAATCGCTGAATGCCCAGGTCTGTTGGCATATCGGCTTACCAGCTTCTGAGCCACTGGAGCTTCAAACTCTGGTTCTTCCGTCAGTGACACCCGAACGGTATCTCCCAGTCCGTCTTCCAACAAGGCACCAATACCTACTGCAGACTTTATCCTACCATCTTCTCCGTCTCCGGCTTCAGTCACACCTAAATGCAGCGGATAAGGCCTTAAACCTTCTTCCTCCAACTTGTGTACTAATAAGCGATAGGCTTGAACCATGACACGCGTATTACTCGCCTTCATAGAAATGACAATATCGTAATACTCCAGGTCTTCGCAGATGCGAAGAAACTCCAAAGCTGACTCTACCATACCTAATGGCGTATCCCCAAACCGACCCATAATTCGATCCGATAGCGAGCCATGATTGGTACCTATCCGTATAGCTGTACCATGCTCCTTGCAAAGTTTGACTAGAGGTTCGAACTTCTCTCTTATTCTCTTCAGTTCTAGCCCATAGGTTTCGTCGGTATAGGCCAGTTCTTCAAATTTCTTTTTGTCTGCATAGTTGCCCGGATTCACTCGGACTTTTTCGACAATTTTGGCTGCCAACTCTGCAGCATTAGGGGTGAAATGAATATCTGCCACTAAAGGTACTTCATAGCCTTTCGCTCTTAGGCCTTTTCTAATTTCTTCGAGGTTTTGCGCTTCTTTGATACTAGGGGCTGTGATTCTTACATATTCACATCCAGACTCTACCATGCGAATGGACTGCTCGATAGATCCTTCTGTATCCATCGTATCCACTGTGGTCATAGATTGTACACGGATCGGATTTTCTGCACCTAATGGCACACCTCCAATATTAACTTCTATGGTTTTTCTTCGCTCATATTGAGTTAGCGAAGGACAGTATTTATGTGAATCAGACATAGTGCAAAAATAGTGAGGAGATGGATGAAATGGTTATAAATAACTAATTATCAATCTTTCATATTCTGGTTCAATTTCATTCATTTTTTCCTTGATGAAAAAACGAATCAAAAAAATCAAGACTTAAAATTAATTTCTAAAATTCAGTAGCCCTGGTATTGAAATCCAAACTCACCCGATATCCATCGGGATCAGACAACGGATTTCATCGAAATTTTCAAAAACTGAATTTTTGTTCCGAAATTGATTTTAGGCCCAAAATTATTAAATGTCTCCCAGCTGTGGGCGAATGACTAATTCTTCCACTACAGAATTCTTAGACAGCTGATGAGCGGACCATATAGCATCTGCCACATCAGAAGACTTGATAAATCGATCTTCAGGCAAGTCCACTCCCTCCCAACTAGCGGTCAGCGTAGCTCCAGGGTGCACCGCTGTTACACGTATGCCACGTGGTTTTAATTCTTCTCTTAACCCTAAAGACATGCCGTGCATAGCAAATTTTGAAATGCTATATGAACCACCATTTGGATAGGCTTTTAATCCAGCGACAGAACAGATGTTGAAAATATCTCCGCTTTTATTCTCCATCATCTGAGGAATTATTCCACGTGACAAATGATAAGCACTATACAAGTTGGTATTGATCATCAGTTCGAGCGAACCCTCTGCTTCGTTGTGAATCTCACCGGGAATAAAAGTGCCCGTGTTATTGACTAATACATCTACCTTCTTTACTGACTCCTTAACAAAAGCAACAAACCTCTTAACATCATCCGCATTGGAAAGGTCTGCTTTCATGGCAAAAACCTTTACGTGACTCATGGCCTCGACTAACTCATTCAGATCTTCTTGGTTTCGAGCACAGGTCACTACATCAAAACCTTCAGATCCGAATTTTTCTATTATAGCACGTCCTATTCCTTTGGTTCCTCCAGATACGACAATCGTCTTGTTCATAGCATTTCTTTTTATGTCAGGGGCAAATTAAAGGTTTACAAAAATAATTGTCGGTAAAGTGATTTTAAATTCTGAGAGGTAGTCGAAAATTGTTATTTTGGTGGCGAAATTGAAAAACTGAATGGCTAGCCTAGGACGCTTTATATTATTTATCGGATCCATGTTTGTAAGACGGGAGAGTTTTCTCACTTACGTACGGTTGACCATAGATGAATGTATGAAAATTGGGATCAATTCTATTTTCATTGTTTCCATCGTTTCAATTTTCATTGGAGCTGTTACAACGCTGCAAACAGCTTATAACCTCGTGAGTCCTTTTATACCTAGTTATGTGATTTCCCTTGTCGTAAGAGACATGACCATACTAGAGCTTGCTCCAACAGTAATGGCGATTGTCTATGCGGGCAAAGTGGGGTCCAACATTGCCGGAGAACTTGGCACCATGAGAATATCAGAGCAGATCGATGCTTTAGAGGTCATGGGAATCAATTCTGCTTCCTACCTGGTACTACCAAAAATCATTGCGTCTTTTTTGATGTATCCCATGCTAGTGATTCTCTCTGCTTTCCTTTGTATTCTGGGAGGCTATTTGGCTGGTACCTTAACAGGCACACTCACCGGCTATGAATACATCTATGGTATTCGTTATGAGTTTGTACCCTACAATGTAACTTTTGCCTTGACCAAATCATTCACTTTTGCCCTAGTGGTGGCTGCTATTTCAGCCTACAAAGGATACTTCACCAGTGGTGGCGCTTTGGAAGTCGGACAAGCCAGTACAGCCGCCGTAACCAACAGCTGTATTGGAATTCTTACCGCTGACTTTTTGCTTACTAAACTTTTGCTATAAGGATGATAGAAGCACAAAACATTAGCAAGTCATTCAATGGCAAAGAGGTCATCAAAGATATCAGCATCAAATTTGATCAAGGAAAAACTAATCTCATTATTGGTGCGAGTGGTACTGGAAAAAGTGTCCTACTAAAGAATATTGTTGGGTTGATTCAACCAGATCAAGGGCAAGTGCTTTTTGATGGACGAGATTTTACGAATGCAGGTAAAAATCTAAAGACAGAAATTAGAAGAGAGATTGGGATGCTTTTTCAAGGCGGCGCACTTTTCGACTCCATGACCGTTGAAGAAAACGTAATGTTTCCACTCAATGTATTGACTGACCTGGGGAAAGAAGAAAAACTAGACCGAGTGAATCACTGTCTGGAAAGAGTGGAACTGGTCAACGTAAATACTAAAATGCCATCTGAAATAAGTGGTGGTATGAAGAAGCGAGTAGGTATTGCAAGAGCCATCGTCAACCACTCCAAATACTTGTTTTGTGATGAGCCCAACTCTGGCTTAGATCCACAGACCTCGATTACGATTGATAATCTAATTAAAGAAATCACTGAGGAACTCAACATCACGACAGTTGTTGTCACCCATGATATGAATTCAGTCATGGAGATTGGTGACAAAGTAAGTTTTATCTACCAAGGCCAGAAACTATGGGAGGGCAACAATGAATCTATATTCGACTGTGAAGTTAAAGAACTCCAGGATTTCATCTTTGCCAATAACCTTATGCGAAATATAAAAAGACAGCGGGGTTGATCAGGTGTTGAACCAAAGCAACATCAAGAATGAAGAATAACTTATCAACGCTGCAATAAGCTTAAACGCTTTCCAGTAAAATTGGTCCCCTTTTTTAACGAGATAACTAAGTAACATCATAACAGGTTTGAATTATTTACTATTCGAAGTACTATAATTAACTCAGTAGATAAAAATTAATTATACCAAGTGCTGAATAAATTCGATAGACATAGCTGATTTGGCGTTTAACCGTAATTGAATTCTAGCTTAAAACAGGGCAGTTACCTGCATTCTACCCATGTGTATGGTGGGTCTATCTTCTGATTTTCTACCTTCATAGCCCAAGTTCATCTGCAAGCCTGAAATCAACTTTTGACTGTAGTTGAATTGCCAAGAATAGTTCGTACCCGGCTGAAGTGCTTCAAGCAATTCGTATGAAGCGGCATTGTTCAAATCTCCTTCGAAAGAAATATCAGACAATCTAAAACTGGCATTCAAGGCATTCTTAATTCCATTCGACCATCTCGATTCAAACAAAATTTCATGAATTGTTGAATTCTCTTTGTTATCTGCTACCTGCACATTGTTTTTTACAGCTAATCTATAGGAGGTGCTAAAGCGAAGATTATTGGCAGGCTGCCAAATCAGTCCTGGTAAATATTCTTCTGTTTTGATTAAGTAATTTCGATTGGACTGAAATTGTGAGGCATTTTCCTTCTCCGCTTGTTTGTATCCTCCTGTGAGCGTCATTTCCTGACTCAGATGGAATCTCAAGTTTAGGGTATACTCTCTGTTAGCCCTGGATTCAATGCCCCGAGAAATCAATTGTTTTGAATGATTGACCTGATAGCCAATATCTCCTCCAAAACCTCGTCCAGAACGATTGTAAAAAAACACGGTTCGTAAAGCATCACGTACATATATGAGATCTGCATTGGCTATATCCAGATCGAAAGGGTTAAATCTTGACCCAAAGTCGTCATTGGTGTTTTTCTTATTGATGTTCACACTTGACCGATTGGAAACCTTACTTAGTACCTCTGCCAATCCACCATTATTCTTCCAGTTTCTCGGCAGTTGTGTATTAACAGAAAAAATGAAAACCGTATTGAAGGCATTCACAAAATCAGTAGTAGGAACAAATACTCGGATATAAGTTCGTTCGTCAAAATTGATCGCCTCAAAGAATTCTGTCAAGTCCTGTACGCCATCTCCGTTCAGATCGCGCCAGGTATGGGTACCCTCGCCTGCGGCTACTTCTACATAAATGTATTCTCGTAGAATTTCACGGCTGCTCGAGGTGGCATAGGACAAGTCAGTTCGGACATGTCCATCCAAGAGCCCTCCTTGCCAATTGAGTCGTCCAAGTATTGAATTTTCGTCTTCGAGGCAACTAAATGCTTCCTGGTAGTTTACCTGACGATAAGTAAAGGTTAAGTCCAAATGATTGGAAGAATTCACATTGGCGGCTGCATTCGCGGAAGCTGTCTTTGAACGAGTAAATGGTAATAAAAACCCATTCTGAACGCTTCGATCTTCTCTGAGCGTATAATCCAGTCGATATTTAATCTTTAATGAGTCATTGCTTCGCAAGTAGAAATGATGAGCGGTAAAATTCATGGCTGTTCGATACAAGGAATCGTTGGAAGCCAGTCGTACTTCATTTTCATCTTGTTCGATCTTATACCCAGGAACCACGAAAAACTTATCCATAAAAATCTCGCTGTACCACCTTCGCCAAGTAGATTTTTCTCGCAAGTTTTCATTTTTCAGATAAAAGTGGCCAGCTGACCATTTTAAAGAACTCAGGCTTTTCTTGGCTTCTATTTCATGTTGAAATCCGTCAATGGCAAACTCCTTTTGGCGCATGGAAAACCTAGCGGAAATAAGGTTTTGAAAATCTCTATGCAAAATGACCGAACTATTTAAAATATTGTCAGCTGTTCTGAAAGTATCCGATTGTGGCGAATAGCTCCAATCCCTATCATATTCAATGGGCCGATAACGATCAATCGGTCGAAAATCAGCCCCATCATGTTCAAAATCTACAGCAGCTGACAATGTTGATTTTGGCATTGAAGATAGCGGCACATCTACGGCTCTTAAGCCAAGTTTATAGGCCACATCTTTGTTGTTCTCATTTCCTATAGAAGAATAAAGATTCAGGTCTTGATCCGAAAATGCTAGCTCTCCAAAGGTTGTTAAATGCTTAGTGAGTTTAGTCTCCGCACCCATCACAATGAGCTGTCTGGAATTAGGCGCCGGCACGAATCGAACCGCTTCATAATCTCCTTGCCTTACTCCTGAGATTGGAGACACCCATTCATATACTCTTCCATTGACGTCATTGATTAATAGCTGGTAATTTCCATTACCTATCCCAACACTTGAAAAAGACACTCGATATAGCTGCTGTGTTGAATCTCTGGAATACACATATACCGACGTGACATTTCCATCAAGGTCTAGCGTATCTCGCCTTTCGTACAAAACCAAATTTGGGTTGAATTCAGCCTCATCCCCTCCTTCTATCGGAACAGGCAATTGATTATCTCCCGCTTGGCTCATTTGCATTTTATCGCTATCAGACAACAAAAAGGCTAATGGCTTATTCTTATTATCCTTTTCTCTATAGTACTCCACATGAAAGTTACTTTTCTCGGTATTTATCTCTTGTCTTGCATTGATAATTGACCGGCTATAGTTCTGATCCGAATATTCATAAGTAACCCGTATTCGCGAAAACTGCGTAATTTGAACGGTCGGGTTGAATGTAACTTCGCCCAAATTGTAATCAATTATGTAGTCATGATTGTACCCTCTGGTCAGCAGCTTACCATCCAGATACACTTGTTCAGAATTGGCCAGTACTACCACAAACCGCTGCCCATCCGGGCCAGGTAATTGATAAGGTCCCTGAAGCCCTTCAATCGCCTGAACAGTAACATCTGCAAATTGACCCTTCGCAGCAGCGACTGTCAAACTAGACTTTGCACTAACCTTTTCATTTAAGTCATAGGCTATATCAAACTGCCCTCCTTGCACATTTTTATAATGCCTCATGAAGTTGGAACTCCCATTGGTAATGACCACATCACCTGCCTTGAGAGAAAGGTCCTCATTGTATATTTCAAAAGTGATATTGTCGAATTCTCGTAATTGCTGAGTATTACCTTCTGGCTGAAAAGGAACGTTCTGATCTGTGATATCTGCACGGATGTTCAGATTATCAGATAGTTTTCCGTCCATCTGGAAATTAAAAACAGAATTAACATTTAAGCTTTGTGAATTGCCAAATGTAACACCGCGCGACAGGCTACCAGTCTTATAAATTTCGGGCGTTTCAAATAACTCTTCCTTACGATAAGCATAATTATTAATTGTTGGCCGTTCCTTAAACGAAGCGGTAGAATCGTAGAGGTCTTTCGACTTATGCGCATATATCTTCTTTCTGTTTAGCGGGAATACACGATAGCATACTTCTAAAGATTCTACAGCTCTAGCCGTAGTGAATTGATGGTTCTCACTATCATAGGTAAAAGGAATATTAGGATTCAATGAAATAGATGAGGGATCAATCACCAAACTATCGACAAGAGAAATGGAGGATTGTCCTGCGGGTATCGTTGTACATCTCAGGGAGGACTGAGCACTCACAACTTGAGTATATAATAAAAGCCCGAACAAAAAAACGATGTTTCGTGTACCAACTATGGCATGATGAAATAATGCCAAATTCATGGCTATGAGGCTTGATATAGTGGAAGTTCAATAAAAAAGGTGGTGCCTACGCCTTCTTCAGTTTCGAACCAAATATCTCCTCCAGCGTGCTCTATTCCTCTTTTGGCCACAGCCAAACCAATACCAGAACCCGATTCTTTGGTACTAAAGTTTGGAATAAAAACCTTGTCTTGAATGTCCAAAGGAATACCCTCTCCTCGATCTTTAAACTCAAGTTTTACCTTGCCATTTTGTTGATGCAAAGCAACGGATAAAGTAGGCTTATCTACATTCTTCATGGATTGAAATGCATTCAGAATCAAATTGTTAAATATTCGACCGAATAGTTTTTTGTCCCCCATGATAATGAACGTTCCTTCGCCCAATTCCTTATCAATAGATTTATCGACGTGCAGGTCAATTGATTTTTCTAGTATTTGGCGAATGTCAAACGGCTCACTTTCGGGAGTCGGCATTTTGGCAAAATGGCTAAAGGAAGTTACAATTTCGTCCAGTGTATCAATTTGACTTAATAAAATCTCCAAGGATTTTTTGTCTCCTTTCTTTCCCCCCATTATCCGATGTAGATGCTGAATAGTCAGTTTCATTGGAGTCAGTGGGTTTTTGATCTCATGAGCGACTTGCTTAGCCATTTCCCGCCAGGCTGCTTCTTTTTCATTTCTTGCCAATTCTACTTTGGTGCTCTCCAATTTACTCAGCATGTTATTGTATTCATTTACCAAAGTGCCAATCTCATCATCTGTCTCCCATTCAATCGGTTGGTTCACCTGTACGAAACCAGTATCATGCAAACGATCCGCAATAGCGACAATAGGTTTGGTAAGCTTTGATATAATAAAGTAGGCGATTAAAATAGACAGGATAAAAACGAAGGTGAATATATTTATGATATTACCAAAGACTTGCAATTGCTGCCTTGTCAAGTGATTTTTTGAAGCGAAATATGGAGCGGCGAGCACACCCAACAGCTCTCCTGTTTCTGGAGATATTACAGAGGCATAAGAAGTCTTGTATAAAAAGTTCCCAATCGATTCATCCAAAATCAAACTTTCCTTTCCCCTTAAGATCAGTCGATCCATAGCATCCGCCACCAAATATTTTGAAACTATATTGGATTCAAAAATCATCGGTGTACTAGAGGTAAGCAAGCGACCATCTTGACTATACAAATTGAGATCCATGCCAGAATGATGGGCAAGCTCAGATAGATTGTTTTCCAACTGTTCTTTGTTAATCTGTCTTTTATAGAACGCACTTAAGTGATCATTCACATCTTCGGTCATCACTAAAGCCTTCTTCAGATTGGACTTGTCTATTTCTTTTCTATTTGAAACATCTGTACTGGTCATCACGGCCACGCCTACCAATACCAAAGGAATGATAAAGGAAGCTCCGGAATAGAGTAATATTTTTGTAGAAAAACTCAATTGAACCACTTTTCCAGGCAGGATCAAATAGTTCAAAAGAAATATCAAACTGGCCACGCCAAGAAACAGGGCAAACAGAAAAGAGAAGTTCGAAACAATATTGACACTAGAATAAACCGGACTTGATATCAAAATGGTCTTCGCACCAGATTTTGAACCTAAGTGATAGTAACCTTCCTGCTCTAAACCAGAAAGATAAAGCTGTGGTTCTTCCAGTATTTCATTGTCTACAATTGATTCATAATCCAACTCCCCAGACTTGTAAATCATTTTTCCTTCTTGATAAATAGCATAATCGTATTCACTTGAGGATCGCTGAGATCTATCTACCAGCAATTGGGGAAGGACTCTTTTGCCTGAGAATTTTTTCAATCGAAGTTCGATTTCTAAATAGCCAGTTACATTACCATATCTTTCCAAATCCACAAAACAGACAAACTTCTTTCTTTTTTGTAAATCCATTCGTCCATCATAGTAGATGCCTTCATAGCTAGTAGCAAAAGCCGGCGATTGATACCTGCGCTTCAGATCCGTAATGGTTTTGCCTTCATGTCTGCTTGAAATGGCATTGCCTTTTTCATCAAACAACGAAATGCCGATTTCATAATTATTAAAATAGGTATTGAAATAGGTTCGGCGAATTCGCTGGACAATGCTCTCTCTTTGCGCTTGAGGATTAATCATTTTACTGTTGATGACCAGATCATTCTTTATTTGAGTCATTAAGTTAGAGAGTAGATATTCTCCATCAATATCCCGGTCCAACTGTAAGTAAGTGGCAAATTTTCGGATCTTATCTGTTTCTTTCTTTTCGAATGATCTATAAATCAGAATGGATCCAGCTAATGCCAAAAGAATCGCTGAAAGCATCAAATAATTCAAACTATCAAACCGTAGTCGCTTCAGGTTGGCCGGTAGTTTAAATTGAAAAACCACTACCTGATAGACCAAATTGCCTATTAACACCAAGGCGATATTGTCGTATTTGAAAAGTATAATACCTGAAACCACTAGACACACCAAATGAAGGAGCAAAAACTGACGACGATTGCCGTCTATATGCCGAAAGGTCTCAAAGCCAAAATAAGTGATCAAAAAATACAGAATAGCGAATAGCGAAATCAGCAGATAGGCAAAGACTCTTTCTACTGAGAACTGTAGCGACTCGGTGATGTCCAGTGAAATTTGAGAATGAGCAAGGACAATTTGAACCGTATCAGCGAAAAGATAAAAGGCGAAGTAACCTAGAAGTATGGTAAAATAAGAAATGGAGTATGACCACTTTTCACTGATCCAGGATCGAAAGTTATCCTTTTGAGCAAGCACATAAACCAAAATAAGATTGAGTGCCACAACATTAAGAAGCGCATCACCGAGACTAGAATAAAACCACTCAAACCTAAAAGTAGATCTGCCAAAAACACCTAATCTAAAATAGGCGCTCGGAAACTCTGTAAGGATCATTGTACCTCTGATGACGATAAATGCGGTCATCAAGAAAATCGCTCCAGATACGAATCCTCTTCTTTCTTTAATCCTTAATGCCAGATAATAGGCCGATACAAATAGACCAGCGAAAAATAAAAGAATCGTAAGTAAAATCAGATAGTTGGCCTGAGGTGAGTAATTAGATCTGCCCGTCCATTGTACACTAAAAAGCTCTTTGCCTCCATAGGTAATCGGGATAGCATTTGGACCATATCCAATTTCAATATTGTTCGGGATTACCTCTCGATTGTACTCATCAGGAAATGACCTCAGCGTCGAGTCAAAAACTCTTCTAATAGGCACAAAAGCTACTATCTTATAAGCTCCTTCATTTGTGATACGATCGAAAGTCTTAAACAAGTATTCTCCTTGACTGGTAGAAAGCAATGGCTCCGAACGAGCCAAAATAAACTCTTCCAGTGGCGGAATAAGTAAATTATTCGTCCAACTCACCAATTTTCCTTTCTGATTATAAACCAAAAAGTCTACCCCAAGAATAGGCTTGAAAAAAGGTATCTGATTTTCTGCCACAGCATAAGCTTGATCAAACTTCGAATAGATACCTTCAATGGCCTGTTCAATGTTATCAGCCTCATCTTCTACATTTATTCGAGAAAAGGCAATCAGATAAGCCAAGACTGCAAAAGCAACTGCAGATAAGACAATTCCGGAAAATATGTACTTTTTTGTATTAATATCTTTGACTTTAAATCAGCCAATCAAAATACACAAAATAATCCTAATCAGCGTATTTAGGATTGAATCTAATACCGCCAAAAAGATGCAAAAATATTGACCTGGAATACTTAAACATGACAGGCCAAAGCAAAGCCACAAAGCCCATCACCACGGTCATATACACCCAAGTATCTGGATTGTTAAAGAAGTGATAAAGAACAAAAGCAGTCGACAAGGTAATCGCCGCTGAGAATGCATAATTGACGAACATCGCTCCAAAATAAAAACCTGGTTCGGGCTCATAGGTCTGTTGACATTTGGGGCACTTATCATGCATTTCCAGACTAAACCATTTCTCCGTCAAGGAGTGCTTAAACATATTGCCTTCTCTGCATCGAGGGCATTTACAAGACAGGAGTGCTTCACTTGAGCTTATTTTTTGCATGACTTCTACTTTTTCTATACCACAAAAACCCAATGACCATGATAGCTAAATAAGGGGTGACAAATAAGTACATGATTCCAAAATTCAATCCTTCTGCCAGACTCAACTCTCCATGACTCACATTGTTCACAATGGTTGTCTTACACATGGCGCATTGTGCCAAAGATTCAGCTACGGTGCTAAACAATATTCCGATGATAATGACCGCCTTTTTCATTTGATTGGGTTACTATTCAAATGGTTTTACGAATATTAAAGAGGATAGTATGGACTTGCGAGAAAATAAACTAAAACTCCCGTGACTGATACAAACATCCAAATCGGCCAGGTGTATTTCACTGTCTTTTTATGCTTTTCGATTTCACCAGCGATGGCATAATAAAAAGCAAATAGAACAAATGGAATCACAATGAATGACATGCCAATATGAGAAAACAAAACTGTCAAATAGAAGTATCTCAAATTACCGATTCTCACTTCTTCTCCATGCTCAAGAATGCCATTCAAATTGGCATCACCAAAAATCGCCGATGGACTCGTCGAATGATATATAGAATAAGCGAGTACGAAAATAATACCCAATGTTAAGGCAAAAGACATGAAGAATTTGTGCCAAAGGATTTCGCCTTGTCTCGCATATCTTTTCCCCATTAATAGGAAGATCGCAGTCATGGAATTGACAAAGGCATTAAACGCAGGAATATCCTTCAGCCAGACATAATCTGCTGAAATTTTGTACGGTGAAAAAAGAAATACACCAATTAATCCTGGCACTGCAATCGAGAGCAGGACAATTACCAACAATGCTAGTTTACTATCTTTCATCTTTATTAAGTTGTTTTGAGTTTTGCTTGCTCAAAAGAATATATAATTCTGTGTTTAGTCGGTCGATTTCCTTTAGTTCGTATGGGTCGTAATAACCCCTAATGCGTCGATTTTCATCTACCAGAACCAGCCCACTATCCGCTTTCATTTGAGCATTCAAATTCAGTTGTAATATACACTTTCCTAAGCGCATCAAATCGCTATCTGGGAGATTAAATCTTTTCCAGGATGGGTAACGTGAGGATGAAAAAATGGTATCATCCAGTTGTTTTACAGATATCAAATTGATGTCACTTCTATCTTTATACTTCTCCAGAAAAGTATAAAGATTGTTTCTCAATTGCTCATTATCCTTATTCCCCAATTCATACACAGCCACTTGAGATGCACTTTCACTTCCTTTTAAAATTTCTTGTAAATCTGCTCCATTCAGTTGATATGGTTGATTTGATGTTAGCTGAGGACAATCGCCTAGAGGCGCGGTAATACCTCCTTCATAGTAAACAGGTATGTCAAACTCATTCTTTCCAAATCCTTGTAAAAACAAATAAATCAACACCGGAAAAATCAGCGTCAGGAAAAGTAAAATAGATTTTGTCTTATTCATTTTTAGCAAAAAAAAATGCCGTCTCACAACGGCATTTTCATCTAGTTCTTTTCGAATTATCCGCCGTAGATAGCGGTAAATATGGCGTCTCCTTGGATCAACAACGCTCCAATCAGCCAAACTACGAAGGCTAATGGCGCAATAATACTCCACTTCAAGCCTTTAGTTTCATGACCTAAGTGCATAAACTCGGACATGATATAGTAAGCCTTCACGATTGTCATAAAGATAAATATCACTGTTTTGATAGGACTTGCATCTAGAGTAAAAGCTATTGCAAATTCTCCGGCTGTTATCAAAAAGAGATACAAAGTCACCATCCATATGTGCTTGATCTTCGCTTTATCTACAGGTATTACCACCTGCTCTTTATTTTCTATTTCCATTGTATGAAATGTTTTTAATTCTTAAATCAAGTAGAAGAAGGTAAATACGAATACCCAAACTAAATCTACAAAGTGCCAGTACAGTCCAACTTTTTCTACCATTTCGTAGTGTCCTCTTTTTTCCAATTTACCTACTACTGTTTGGTAGAAGATGATAAAGTTGATCACTACACCACTGAATACATGGAATCCATGAAACCCAGTGATAAAGAAGAACAATGCCGCAAAGTTCGGCGGTCCATATTGGTTCATTGAAAGGTTGGCACCATAAAATATAGACCCGTCTAACAATTTACCTCCTTCATCTGTACCTACTATAAAGTGAGTCCATTCCCAAGCCTGACAGCCCAAGAAAGTTAATCCACCTACGATCGTCCACAGCATCCATTTTTCAACCGCTTGTCTGTCGTTTCTCTGTCCCGCTTCTACAGCCAAAACCATAGTCACTGAACTCATGATGAGAATAAACGTCATCAATCCAACAAACACCAAAGGCCAATGTACACCATGCATCAATGGAAAACCATTAAACACCATGTCTGGCACCGGCCAATATTCTTGTGAGAAAGTGAAGTTCGCCAAGTCTCCTTCGAATGCTGGGTGACTATATCTAATCAATCCATACGCCACCAAAAGAGAGGAGAACGTAAATGCATCTGAAAGGAGGAAAAACCACATCATGAGTTTTCCGTAACTGGCTTTCATGGGCTCTGTTCCGCCCTGCCACAATTTCTCGTTATTTTCTTCTACTACAACTGCTGAACCAGCCATGATCTGAAATTTTAATTTTAATGATTAAGTGTCAAAAATAAGTATAAATACAACCAAAGTCCACCCAAAAAATGCCAATATGTGGCACACATTTCGAGCTGATCTAAACTTTTAGAATGTACTTTATACTTGAAAGCGGCCACAGCCACTACTGCAATAAATATCAACGCACTAATGAGGTGAAATCCATGTACTCCCGTGAGTACATACAAGAAAGATCCTGCAGGGTTTCCTACAAAATAAACTCCCTGCTCCACCAAGGCTTGCCAGCCCATATATTGTCCTACCAAGAATCCAATACCTGTTGCTGCTGTCAGCAATAGCATGATTCTCATTTTTACTATTTCGTCTTTTTTTGCAAAGTAATAGGCCAGTTGCATCACCACACTACTGATTACAATAATGATACTGGTCATGTCGAATACAAAGGGCAATTCGAAATCCAGCCACACGCCATCCGATTGCTTCACTACATACGCACTGGTCAATGCTGCGAAAAGCATTACCACAGATACCATAAATAGCCAAAGTGCAAACTTCTTTGGGTGCATTTTGAACTGAGTACCTTTATCTTTTTTGAGTGACATTGCTGCGTTCATATCAAATTTTGTCTAACATATATGCGATCTGTACGATTGGGAGATACAGAAAAGAACCAAACATTATTTTCAAGGCGGCCTTATCCGAATTATCTCTCATCAAGCTAAAAGTCTGCGCCAAGAACCCACAACCACAGATTGTGACTATAACTGCGGAATTCAATCCTGTTACACCAAAATAAGTAGGTAATAATCCAAGTGGAAGTAAAAACAGCGTGTAGATCATAATATTGATCGCGGTGTTCAAATCCTTTCGTCCATTATTTGGCAACAATTTAAAACCTGCCTTTTTATAGTCTTCGTCTCCTACCCAAGCAATCGCCCAGAAATGGGGGAACTGCCAGATAAACTGTATGCCGAAAATAATTAATGCTTCAAATGAAATTACTCCAGTTGCTGCCACCCATCCCAACAATGGAGGCAATGCACCAGGAATCGCTCCTATAAATACAGCAATTGGGCCTACTCTCTTCATTGGTGTGTATACAAAACTGTATAGCAGCAAAGAAACGAATGACAATAATACCGTTAGTAAATTGGTAGATAGATACAAAATGTACAAACCTATTATCGCTACCAGAATGCTAAAAATTCCAGCTTCTTGTTTCGAGATCTTACCTGTTGGTAAAGGTCTATTCTTTGTACGCTTCATCAGCGCATCGTATTCTACTTCTATGATCTGATTGATCGTGACAGACGCACCTGACACCAGCATTCCACCTAAAGAAAGCAACATCAGGTTGCCCCAATTCAATTGTCCGTTGGATGCTAGAATGTACCCAAAACCAGACGAAAAGGCTACTAAAAATGAAAGCCTCGGTTTCAACAGCTCTACATAAGCGCCTATTTTCGCTCCTACTGTCAAAGTGCTTGTGATATGATTTTCTACCTTACCCATTTACCAACTCATTGGTTGAAGTTTCCTTTTCCTTTATAATCAAATACAAGAAGTATTGTATTCCAAATATCATTAAAGCCAATAGCAAGTGAATTGGCTGTAATACATATGGCAATGCAAAATTAGCTAAAATGGCTCCAGTAAAAATTTCCGCAACAACAAGCACTAATAGCCCCCATACCAAATATTTGGAAGTTTTAAAATCCTTGATACTCTTAGTCAATCGATAGATCAAATACGCATGTAATACCAATAGGATCAAAGAATAAGACCGATGCATATAGAATATAATTCCTAAATTTTCAATCCAATTGAAACGTTGATCTTCGCCCAAACTCATAGCCAATGAATCAATGGCTTCTCGAACTTGTGTGCCCATTAAAATTTGCGCAAAAAACAACAACATGCAGACTACTAACAACCTTCTCACTTTATATGGTTTATAAGACATCAGCCCTTCTAAACTTTCTTTAGTAGTGATCACACGTACTTTGAGCAATAAGGCGATTAATCCAATAGCCAGTATCATGTGAAACGTGATCATGCCAGGCAATAGATTAGTGGAAACGACCAAAGACCCAATCCATCCTTGAAATATCACCAACAGCAATGCAGCTACCGAAAGGAAGAAAACTCTCTTTTTAGTATGTAAATAGCTGTATGACAATACTGTACAAATTATAATTAAAATCCCTACTGCTACGCCCACCAAGCGGTTCACGTATTCTATCCAGGTTCTAGCAAAATTGAAACCATGCGTTTCTTCTACATTTTTGCCTTTCTGAATATCTCTGGCTAATCCGGGAAAACCTAAGCTTTTTACCAATCCTGCCAGTCTTTCATTCTTTTGCATTCGCTTTTCAGCGTAACGCTCTTTGTAATCCTCTGGCAATTCACTTTCCGTAGTAGGTGGAATGTATGAACCAAAGCATTTAGGCCAGTCTGGACATCCCATACCTGACCCCGTACTACGAACAATGCCGCCTACTAATATTAAAAAGTAAACGGCAATGATCGTTAGGGCATTAAATTTTATAAATAAACCTGATTTAGGCTCTTTTGTCATTTCCTTCTCCTCAATCTACTTTCTCCTCTTTCGCTTCTTCAGCTTCATGAGGCAGGTTAGATTCAGGTGTTTGTGACAATGGAACAGTTTGTGGAATAAAATCTCCTTCAGCTCCAGGCTTACTGTAATCGTAAGGCCATCTGTACACTGATGGAATTTTACCAGGCCAGTTGCCATGTCCAGGCTCTCTAGGTGTAGTCCATTCCAGAGTGTTTGATTCCCATGGGTTCAAAGGCGCTTTCTTACCTCTCCACATAGAGTAGAAGAAGTTGAAAACAAAGATGAACTGCGCTCCAAAAGTAATGATCGCCGCAACGGTCACAAACATGTTCAAGTCACCAAATGAGCTGAATGCATCAAAGTTGGTAAATGAATAATATCTTCTTGGAAATCCTGCGATACCGATATAGTGCATTGGGAAGAATACCATGTAAACCCCAACAAACGTCAGCCAGAAATGAACATATCCCAATTTCTCGTCCAACATTCTACCAAACATCTTTGGATACCAGTGGTAGATACCTGCCACCATTCCGAAGAATGCCGAACTACCCATTACCAAGTGGAAGTGAGCAACTACGAAGTAAGTATCATGTAAGAATATATCTAGTGCCGAGTTTCCTAGGAATATTCCTGTCACACCACCCGAAATAAATAAGGATACCAATCCAATTGAGAACATCATCGCTGTAGTGAACCGGATGTTACCTTTCCACAATGTGGTGATGTAGTTAAATGCTTTAATTGCTGATGGTACGGCAATAACCAAAGTCAAGATCATAAAGATAGATCCTAAGAACGGGCTCATACCTGTTACGAACATGTGGTGTGCCCATACTACGAAAGACAATACGCCAATTCCCATCATAGAACCAATCATCGCTTTGTAACCAAAAATTGGCTTACGAGAGTTGGTTGAAATAATTTCTGAAGTGATACCTAAAGCAGGTAGAATAATAATATATACCTCTGGGTGACCTAAGAACCAGAACAAGTGCTGGAACAATACTGGGCTACCGCCTGTGTTAGGCAATGCCTCACCTCCAATATAAATATCAGACAAGTAGAAACTTGTACCGAATGATCTATCAAATACTAATAATAAAGCTGCTGCTACCAAAACTGGGAAAGACAATAATCCCAAGATAGCAGTCAAGAAGAACGCCCAAATCGTCAAAGGCAATCTTGTAAAAGACATTCCTTCAGTTCTCAAGTTAATGATCGTAGTGATATAGTTGATACCGCCTAACAAAGTAGAAGCGATAAAGAATACCATTGATACCAACCAAAGTGTCATTCCTAATCCTGACCCTGCGATCGCTTGTGGTAATGCACTCAATGGAGGATAGATCGTCCACCCACCACCGGCAGGTCCTGTTTCTATAAACAAAGAGATGAACATGATCACACTTGACAAGAAGAAGAACCAGTAAGACAACATGTTCATAAAACCTGATGCCATATCCCTAGCTCCAATCTGCAGCGGAATCAAGAAATTACTAAACGTCCCACTCAATCCAGCTGTCAATACAAAGAATACCATGATCGTACCGTGCATGGTCACCAGCGCCAGATAAAATTCTGTGTCTAATTGTCCAGTTTCAGTAATCCAGTTGCCTAGCAATGGTCTCAACCACTCTAGTTCGATGCCTGGAAAACCCAATTGTAATCTAAAGATGATCGAAAGTCCACCACCAATGATTGCCCAAAAGATACCTGTGATAAGGAATTGCTTTCCAATCACTTTGTGGTCTTGTGAGAAAATATAATTTGTTACAAAATTGCCATGATGTTCGTGATCGTGATCATCGTGACCTGCATGTTGTTCGTCTATTTGTACTTCAGTAACTGCCATGATTTCTTATAATTATAATGAAGTATTTACTTCCTCACCACTTACTTTTTCTTCTACAGCCACTTGTACCGGGCTGGTTGCTTCAATGTTCGCTAGATAATCAGGGTTTTTAGACAACCATGATTTCTGCTCTGCTTTCCACTTTTCGTAGTCTTCTTTTTCATCTACCACAACGATCGCTCTCATAGAGAAGTGAGCCTTTCCACAAATCTTGTTACATACCAATTCATATTGGAAATCAGGGTTTCCTGTTTCAGCTGCCATATCAGCAGTTGATTTAGTAGGTATGAACCAGAATTGAGTTGGCAAACCAGGTACTGCGTTCATTTGAAGTCTGAAATGTGGCATATACACAGAGTGTATCACATCTCTAGCTCTAATTTTCAACAATACAGGCTCTCCTTTAGGGATATGAATTTCTCTTGGAATAAAATCATCCTTAGCATTAGGATTGCTAAAATCAACACCCAATCTGTTGTCTGAATCGATTAGCTTGTAATCTGATGGTCCTAATTTTCCGTCAGGTCCTGGGTATCTCGATGCCCAGGCATACTGATATCCGAATATTTCTATTACTTCAGCATTTGCAGGTGCTTTGCTTGTGATATCCTGCCAGGCAAACAAACCAGACAATACCAACCCAGTCAATACGACTGCAGGAATAAATGTCCAGATCATTTCTAATGTATTGTTGTGAGAATAGAAATGTGCCTTCTGTCCTTCTTTGTATCTATATCTCCAAGCGAAGTAGAACAATACTGCATTGGTAATAATGAATACAGCTGTAGTAATTGCTGTAGTGATCCAGAACAATTTGAATGTCACTTCTCCGTGTTCAGAAGCTACTGGTACGGTATATCTGTCAAATTCAGTATAAGAATACACGAAGAATGCTACAGTACCCAGAATAAGAAATACCATAAATAAAGCACCATTCACTTTATTACTGGTTCCCATTGGGTCACCTTCTTTTCCTCTTACGACTTGCACCAAGGTATGTGCTCTAAAGATGGTAACCAAAATGGCTACTATCAATACCGCGGCTAACAAGATTACAATATTCATCATGTCTTTAAATGTCTATTTTGTAATTAATTTCTTAAATATGATGATGCAATGTTTCTTCCATCATTGGGTGATTCTTAGCCACTAGCGGATGCTTAGCCAAAGAATGTAATACCGTGTAAACGAAAGCCGATGCATATACCATGATCAATCCTATTTCTAACAATCCAAACCCACCGTTTTCTTTCAGTGTTCCTGGAGTTACCATCAAATAGAAATCTATCCAGTGTCCGAATAAAATGATTGGAGGAACAACCTTCAAGAATCTTGTGTGTCTTTTCGCCTCCCTTGGCAACAACAATAGGAATGGCAAGAAGAAGTTCAAAATCAAATTCAAGAAGAAGTAAACTGAATACTGATCACTCTTCCACCTTTCTACGAAGTAAATTGTTTCCTCAGGAATGTTCGCGTAATAGATCAAAAGGAACTGAGAAAACCAGATGTACGTCCAGAAAATACTGAAGCCCCAGATGAATTTACCAATATCGTGTAGGTGATTAGCATTTACAATTTTCAAGTAGCCTTTGTCTTTCAACAATACAGCAATGAATGCGATCAACGCCAAACCTGATACCCACCAGCTGGCAAACACATACCAACCAAACATAGTTGAGAACCAGTGTGGATCGATAGACATCACCCAGTCCCATGCTGCAATACTTGAAGAGTATCCGAAGAATACTAAGAAGATCGCAGATAAAGTTACATTCTTTTTCCAGCTAGTTACACCACCTTCGATATCCTCTTTTAGCATTTGCTTTCTGATCTGAGTAAACAGTAGATACCAAACACCGAAGAATACCACCATTCTAATCATGTAGAAGGTGAAGTTTAAATAACCTTTCTTTCCATCTAAAATCGAATCGTATCTCTCATCGGCTTTGTCATAAAGGTATTCGTGAGTCCAGTGGAATAAATCATGATTGGCTACCAAGAAAACGATAATCATTAATGCAGCACCAATTGGCAACCAACTCGCCATGGCCATAGGGATTCTTTTCAATCCAACAGACCAACCAGCCTGCGCTACATACTGAATCGCAATAAAGAAAATACCTATCGCCGAAAGTCCAGTAAAGAATAAGTTATTGATCCAAAGGTTGGCATATAGACGCTTTGTCCAATGGAAACCGTGATGACCAGCATCTGCAGCAGCTTCAGCACCATGTGCGTCATGTCCACCCATATTCATCATCACTACGCCAATAGCAGCCAATACAAGACCTGCCACCAAAGTGATCAAGATGTTTCTTTTGGCTCCTGCTGAGAATATATATTTTTCGTCGCTCATAATAAGATCTCCTTAAGAATTATTGGTTTTGAAGGGTTTGAACAAATCGAACTATTTTCCAACGATCATCCACACTTACTTGTGAAGCGTGCGATCCCATTCTTCCTTTACCTGCGGTAATCACATGGAAGATGTGGCCTTCTGGCTTGTCTTTTACTGCTCTAGAATTGTAAGGAGTTACTCCTTTAAATACTTGCCCTACTAAGCCATCACCTAAACCTGAATCACCGTGGCAGTGCAAACAATATCTTCCGAAAAGCACCTTTCCTTCAGCTACTACCGCAGCCGAAGAATCCAATGGGTTTTTCAAAGTTCTAGCTGCTAGTTCCAAAGAATCTTTAGGTATTCTGTATGGCAAAGCCTCTCCTCTTCTCACTGTGTTTGGCACAGCCTCCCTCATGTTCATTTCATTCGGGTTGTTAGGATTCGAAGTGTAGAATTCTGCATCGCCGCCTTCCTGTGAAGTCAACCAACGACCAGCTTCTTTATCTTTAATTTGAGAAAGTCCTTCGTAAGGTACTGAGTGATACATTTGAGGAGCGTACTCCACTCCGGTATCATTGCCTCTGGAAGCGCAAGATGCTACAACAAATCCTGTTGCAACTATGACGATCCCGTTGATGTATTTATTAAAATTCATTTTAATATTTTTTCCTAATTAGAATCCTAAGATTTTAGTCGAACTGCTTGTTATTCACTTCCTGAGCACCAGCATCACTCAAAGCTTTTTTGATGTCCGCTTCGCTCATTTTGTTTTTATCTAAGTCAACAGCCACTACGTGCTTGTCGTCTGTAATTCTTAAGTCGAATATTCTTGGTTTAGCCCATGGCTTGAGATCACTTACCACAAAGAAAGTTCCTACCATACCAAATGCACCCAAGAGCACTGTCAATTCGAAAGTTACCGGAATGAAAGTTGGGAAAGGCAAAAAGTCCTTACCACCTACAATCATCGGCCAATCTACTGTCATCATACCAATCTGCATGGTCAATGCTAAGGTTGTTCCTAACAAACCGAACAAGAAAGCAGCGATTGACAATCGAGAGCCTTTATATCCTAATACATCGTCAATGCCGTGTACTGGAAATGGAGAGAACACTTCGTGAATCTTTACTCCGCCCTGACGAACTTGAGCGATTGCTTTAAGCAATACATCCTCATCGTCGAATACGCCTAATACAAAGTTTTTATTACCGTCGCTCATCTTATTTCTTTTTTTCTCCGGTTGCTTTAATAATACTTTTCACCTCGGCCATGTTGATCACTGGGAAGAATTTCGCGAAAGCGAAGAAACAAGTGAAGAACAATCCGAATGTAAAGATGTAAACCCCTATGTCAACCCATGTTGGATAAAACATCGCCCATGAAGAAGGCAAGAAGTCTCTGTGTAGGGAAGTTACAATAATTACAAATCGCTCGAACCACATTCCGATGTTTACAATAATTGAAATCACGAAAGTGGCAGCGATACTAGTTCTAATTTTCTTAAACCAGAATAACTGGGGAGAGATCACGTTACAGGTCATCATCGAAGCGTATGCCCACCAGTATGGTCCAAGTGCTCTGTTGAAGAAAGCATATTGCTCACCTTCAACACCTGAGTACCAAGCGATGAAAAGCTCAGTGATATAAGCTACACCTACGATTGATCCGGTCACCATGATAATGATGTTCATCAATGAGATGTGCTCGATAGTAATGTAATCTTGCAGTTTGTAAACGTGTCTGGTTACAATCATCAATGTCAATACCATGGCAAATCCTGAGAAGATCGCACCTGCCACGAAGTATGGAGGGAAGATCGTCGTATGCCATCCAGGGATTACTGAAGTAGCAAAGTCAAAAGATACAATGGTGTGTACTGAAAGTACCAGTGGAGTAGCCAATCCAGCCAACACTAAGGCTACTGTCTCATAGCGAGACCAGGTTTTTGCTGCACCATCCCATCCTAGAGAAAGTGCACCGTATATTTTTTTGCTGATGCCAGTAGCTCTATCTCTAATGGTAGCGAAGTCAGGAACTAGTCCGATGTACCAGAAAACAAGAGAAACTGAGAAGTATGTAGAAATCGCAAATACGTCCCAAAGAAGCGGCGAGTTGAAGTTTACCCAAAGCGAACCGTAAGTGTTCGGTAGAGGTAGCGCCCAAATCGCTCCAATCCATGGACGACCCATGTGAAGGAGTGGGAACTGCAAAGCACAGATAACGGCAAAAATGGTCATCGCTTCTGCTGCACGGTTAATCGACATTCTCCACCGCTGTCTAAACAACAACAAGATCGCCGAAATCAAAGTACCAGCGTGACCGATACCTACCCACCATACGAAGTTGGTGATATCCCAAGCCCAACCTACGGTTTTGTTTAGACCCCAGCTTCCAATGCCTTCCCAAACTAAAGTGAAGACACAAAAAGCGCCATAGCCTAAGAGCGCCAATGATACCGCCATAGCGGCATACCAAGACTTGGCAGGTGCCTGCTCTACTCTTATACAAATGTCCTCAGTGACGTCGTGTACCGTTTTGCCCCCTGTGACGAGAGGTTTACGAACTACTGCTTCTGCGTGCATATTGATTTTAATTTATAAATTAAGCGTTAGCTTCTTTTTCTTCTTTATTTCTAATCTTCGTGAAATACCAAACATTTGGTTTCACAGAAAGCTCTTCCAACACATGGTAAGCCCTTTCTTCTTTGACTTCTGGTCCATTTTCTCCGTTCTCCAATTTCAACATTTGTGAAATTCTAGACTTAGGATCTTTCAAGTCACCGAATACGATGGCCTCTGATGGACAAGCCGAAGCACAAGCCGAAGTAATCTCACCATCTACAGGTCTTCTTCCTTCCTTCTTAGCTTCTAGTTTGCCATACTGGATTCTCTGAACACAGAATGAACATTTTTCCATTACCCCTCTAGAACGAACGGTTACGTCTGGGTTCAATACCATTTTACCCAAGTCGTTGTTCATAGAAGTATTTTCAGGGAACTGATCGTTGTCGTGATACTTGAACCAGTTGAATCTTCTTACTTTATATGGACAGTTGTTTGCACAATATCTTGTACCAATACATCTGTTGTAAGCCATTTGGTTCAACCCTTCCGTAGAGTGGTTGGTAGCAGCCACAGGACAAACTGTCTCACATGGCGCATTGTTACACTGCTGACACATCATTGGTTGGAAAGTAACTTCTGGATTTTCCGCTGAAGGAATTTCCATCTCTCTCAAGTCACCTTCTGGTGCGTCACTGCTATAATATCTATCGATTCTCAACCAAGTCATTTCTCTTCGGTTGAGTACTTCTTCTTTTCCTACTACAGGTACGTTGTTTTCTGCCTGACAAGAAACGGTACATGCACCACATCCTGTACAAGAATTCAAGTCGATCGTCATACCCCAGTGGTGGTTTGGATATTCATGTCCAGACCAAAGAGATACGTTACCTGGTTTAGTTTTTCCGCTGTAAGTAGTGATCATTGGGAAATCTCTACCTGCACTTGGATCTTTTTGATATTTTGAAAGAATAGACTCTTGGATCACATTTTCTCTACCCATATAAGTATGGTGAGTTTGTGTCTGAGCTACTTTGTATTCTTCACCACTTAGAGAAACAGAAACTCCTGAAGTCACTGCTTTGCTCTGAGCGCCTGTTTTGTAATCCATCAATGGGTAAGCATTTACGCCCACTCCGTTGGCTACTTTACCAGCACTAGTTCTTCCGTATCCTACAGCCAATCCTACTGTTCCGTTCGCTTGTCCAGGTTGAACCATGGCAGGAACTTTAATTGGCTCATTGTTGCCAACTTTCAATGAAACTAACTGCGTAGTCATATCTCCCAATTTCAGCCCTAGCTCTTCAGCCATTTTTGGTGAAATCGTCAAGTAGTTATCCCAAACTGCTTTAGTGATCGGGTCTGGCATTTCTTGCAACCATGGGTTGTTCGCCTGAGAACCGTTTCCAATGGCTGATTTCTCATACATTACTAGTTCTACACCTGATGCAGTAGATTTTAACCCAGATGCAGCAGCAGCTACATCACCAGCAAATGTTACTGCCTCAGCTTCTACAGCAGTTTCTAAAACACCTGATTGAACTGTAGTATCCCAATACGTTTGCTTGTCACCAGTAGCATTGGCTGTCCATCTTGCTTTTACGAAATCGAAGTACGACTCACTGCTTCCAGACCACACCAAGAATGACTGTCCCGCTTGACGCGTATTGAACAAGTTAGAAATAGTAGGCTGAGATAAACTGAATTTACCAGTTACTGGCTCAAAATCATTCCAAGACTCCAAGAAGTGATTATCTGGAGCGATGGCGCTAGTCAAACTAGCCGTCTCATCTTTTCTATCTGAAGTAGAAAGAGAGAATTTAGCTTTTTTCAAACCTGCTGCGATCTGGGCGCCTAGGGCGTGATCATAAACAGGGTTGCTATTAAAAAACAAAACTCCATCAATGTTACCTGCATTCAGGTCTTTGATGAAGTTTACCATTGCTTTATCGTCTCCTTTTCTGGTGTTGACTGCAGATGCCAAATCGATTGTAGTTCCGTAACAACCTAATAAGTTGTTGATCGCATTGACAAGTACTTGAACATTTTCGTCATTCGATCCTGAAACCACTACTGACTTGGACTTGCTCGACCAAAGGTCGTTAGCTGCTTTTGTCAATACCGCTGTATCTCCCACTTTAGGAGCCGATACAGAAGGAGCGCCAGCTTTAGCAGCTAGCATGTTATATAAGTTAGCCACGTAAGCACCTTGCTGAGAAGGTTTAATTGCGTTTCTATAATCTGCGTTAGAACCTGTCAATGAAAGATTAGACTCGAAAGAGTATAACCTCGACATGGTTTTCTTTTTATCATTCAATCTTCTAGTCTGCGCGAACTGCTTGCTATGAAGCGTATGGTTCAACCAGTTGCCTAAAAAGTCAGCATCGAAAGACACGATAGTGTCCGCTTTGCTGAAGTCGTATGAAGGAATAGCTCTTTTTCCAAAAGACTTTTCATTGGCAGCCAATGCACCGCTGAAAGATACCTGATCGTATTGGATGTGCTCAAGACCTGCATACTTAGCTTTCAATGCATCTATTGTAGCTAATGTTGAAGGACTAAAAACAGAAGCACTAACCAAAGCAATTCTATTGGCTCCAGCCAATTGCTTCGCTACTTCCTTGTCTAAGTCATCCCATGAAACAGATTGACCTCCTAATTCAGGTCCTTGCAATCTTTCTTTATCATATAGAGAAAGAACAGAAGCCTGAGCTTGAGAAGAAGTACCACCACCAGAAACGGTAGAAAGCTTATTGCCATCAATTTTGATCGGACGGCCTTCCCTTGTCTTTACTACTACAGAACAGTATTCGTTACCATTCACATAAGACGAAGCATAATAATTTGGAACACCTGGATCTACATCCACTGGTTTGTTCAAATAAGGAATTGCTTTTCTGACAGGCGTTTCACAAGCAGCCAATGAAGCTGCTGCTACACCAAATCCCATCAATTTCAAGAAGTCCCTTCTGCTGGCGCCGGTTCCTTCTGACTCACCACTGATTGGCAAGTACTCTGGAAACTCTTTGTCAGCATGCTTTTCGAATTCTGGGTTTTTGGTCAATTCCTCTAACCCTTTCCAATATTGCTTTTTGGTCTCTTTCATGTGTTAATTGACTTTCTTAGTCGTTTGAAGTGATTTCCACCTCAATAAAAGTGTCTTAATATTTTTATATAATTAGTAGTGACATTTAGAACACTCAAGTCCTCCAATGTCTTCTACTTTCATTGATTCCTTGCTATGCTCTGCATGCTTGGCCACCAACTTATTATAATAGTCATTTCCTTTCGTATTCACATCTGTCTCTCTGTGACAGTTGATACACCAACCCATAGTCAGTGGTGCATACTGCGATACTTTTTCCATCTCTTCAATAGGACCGTGACAAGTTTGGCATTCAACTCCACCCACTTGCACGTGTTGCGAGTGATTGAAATATGCCAAATCAGGCAAGTTGTGTATTCTCACCCATTCGATTGGCTCGTTGTTTTCAATCGCTGCATAAATCTTCTGGATCTCAGGAGACTCTGTTTTGATCGATGAGTGACAGTTCATACAAATGTTTGGAGAAGGAATGTTCGCATTCTTACTCTTTCTAACACCTGTGTGACAGTAGTTACAGTCAATTTTGTAATCTCCCGCGTGAATCTTGTGCGAGAAAGCAATTGGCTGATCTGGCTGATAGCCCTGTTGAACGCCAATGGTGAATATACCATCAATGGCAGACTTCATTAGAATAGCCGTAAAGATGAATGCCATCAAACCTAAGAAAGCATTGCTCTTTACTAAAGCACCTACATCAAATGTTTGGTCAGCAATTTCTCTGTCTTCTTCAGATAGGTCATCTTTCTGAGACAAGTACTTCTTCAACATGGTGATGATCATTCCCAATACTGCCAGTATCAATACCAGCACTACGAGTAAAACGATCATTACTGTATTTACAAATTGAGAAGGCTCTTCTGAAGCAGCTTCGCCTCCACCCGTTGTAGTGGTCTCTTCGGCAGCTACTACTATTTCTTTAGCAGACTCAGCTTTCAGGTAACCTACAATAGAAGCAATTTCCGCATCTTCGAAATCGAAGGCGGTCATTTCTGTTTTGTTGTATTCGTTGTAAAGGTTTACCGCATATTCGTCGCCACTCTGAATTACTTTCTGAGAGTTTTTAACAAATGCTTTAATCCAATCAAGGTTTCTTCTTTTATGTATATCTCTCAGTGCAGGTCCGATTACCTTATCATTCACTGCATGACAAACCGTACAATTAGCCTTAAATAATTTTTCTCCAGCTGATATGGTCGCCTCGTCTGTAGGGATGCCATCATCCTGCGCTACAGCGGCATTTTGCGTGAACAAAACTGAAAAAATCAAGGAGAGGAATAGAACGGTTTTAGTGCTTAAAAATCCCGCTCTGGAGTGTAAACTATATTTTTTTGACATCAGTTTTAGCTTTCCTTTTTGTAAAGTGGTGCAAATGTAACATCGGGTTGCTGTATTTCAAAAACATAATAATAGCATCTACGTAGTGAAGACCATACACCCCCAACATCACAGCAACATCCAATTGATAATCAGAACTTTACAAGATTATTTCTAACCAAAATATTCGCTATTTAGAATTAATTTAAATAACTAAAATCATAGCTAAATTCTGAGCCTTACATTTATTTATTTAGTATCATTTTTATGATTCTTATCATGCCGTTCATTTTTCTAAGGCCAAAATTGTATACATAATATTCTTATGTATATTTGCCTTATGTATTCAAAGGAATTATTGAAAGGTACCCTAAAAACCATTGTGCTGAAGTTACTTTCAGCTAATGGTCGCATGTATGGCTATGAAATCACCCAAAAAGTGAAAGTACTAACCCATGAAAAGATTCAACTGACCGAAGGTGCGTTATACCCTACACTGCACAAATTGGAAGCAGATGGATTAGTGACCACAACAGTAGAAAACATCAACGGACGAAAAAGGAAATACTACAATATCACCACAGCAGGTAGCGAAGAAGCCACTGAACGTTCGAATGAATTTACAGAGTTTGTACAGACCATGTTGTTGCTTTTAAATCCACAGTTGAATAAATAAGTTTTGATATGAAAACCATGAAGACACTTACAAAAACACAATACTTGTATATCAAGAATGACCTAAAGGCTAAAGGTTTATCCAAAGGTTTTAGAACAGAACTTCTGGATCATGTTTGCTGTATGGTAGAAATACAACTCACTGATGGCAAAGATTTTTCTGCGGCCTATAAAGAAGTGCTCAATACATTCGGTCAAGAAGGGTTTGAGGAACTCAAACAAACTTCACCAGTTATAAAGAAACAAAGACGAAATACCATCAGCCAGCTATTAGCATCTGGAATAGCTGCTTCCGTTTTTATGATGGTATTCGCCGTGGATGCGCAAGAGCCTCCAACTATTTCTCCTTTGGATCATTACAAACGAATCACTTCCAATTTTGGTGAGCGCTACAATCCATTGAAGAAGCAAAAGGATTTTCACAAGGGAATCGATTTTGCAGCCGAGGTCGGAACACCTGTACAGTCGACCGCTGCGGGCACTGTGATTTCAGTGAGCTCCAACCACGGTGGGTATGGTAAAAAAATAGAAATCGAACACAATGAAGGATTTATTACCAAATATGCCCATCTCTCGGAAATCAAAGTAAAAGAAGGAGAATTAGTCACGCTTGGACAGGTCATTGGACTATCTGGAAATACAGGCGCTTCCACCGCACCACACCTGCATTACGAAGTACTTAAAGAAGGAGAATATGTTGATCCATTAGATTATTTCACCATACAGAATCAACAAATCGGTGACAAAGTTTTATCTAAGGACAACAAGAACTAAGTCCTGTTTACCAATCAATGACTATATCCTTGTAAAGGTAAGACAGTCCGCAGATTCTAAGCTTTCTTCGAACTAAACCCTCAAAAAATACTCATTTTTAGGTATTTGATATAATTTCATTCTCGTCTAACATTGAAATACAATTCCTATCGTATTCAACGTATATGAGACATTTGATTAACCTTTTAGCTCTTCTTCTTTACTTTTCTTATTCAAGTTTCGCCCAATCAGTTATATCAAACGGCGGAGAAATCTTTCAAAATAATCAAATTCATTTGGCTTGGACAATTGGCGAGCCTCTCAATGAAACATATAGCGAAAGTAATTTAATATTAAGTCAAGGTTTTCATCAATCTGCCCAAGAAGCTCTTACTACATCGGTTGATGCACTTCAATCTTTCAGCATTTACCCAAACCCAACCCAGAGATCGCTTCAAATTCAAAGTCAGATAAGAATTGAAGAATTAATAGTAGAGATGTACAATGTAGATGGGAAATTAGTACTTCAATCAAGTCATTTCAATTTTATAAAAACTCAAATAAATGTCACACATTTAAGTTCAGGCATTTACACCCTTTTTCTGAAATATGATCCTTCCTCTCCTGCTAAAATTTCAAAAATTATAAAATCTGAGTAAAATGAAATTATTCCTTCATCTAATACTGCTGGGACTACTTGTAAGTCCAAAATTGTTGGCGCAATCTCCCCAAGCATTCAAATACCAAGCAGTTGCAAGAGATAATGCAGGTAATGCTTTAAACAATCGAACTGTCAATTTCAAAATTAGCATTCGAGAATCAAGTGTTTCGGGAAATATTTCTTACAGCGAAACCCATCTAGTTACGACAAGCGGAAATGGCTTGGTTCAGTTCGAAATAGGAAATGGAAAAATTCTATCTGGTTCCTTCGATGAAATATCCTGGGGTGATTTCAATCATTTTGTAGAAATAGGAATTGATTTAGATGGCGGAGTAAATTTTATTTCTTTAGGCACATCGCAATTGCTTAGTACCCCATACGCACTCTACGCAGAAAATTCAGGCAGCTCAATACCAGGTCCAGTTGGTCCCGCAGGGCCAAAAGGCGAGGCTGGCCCGATCGGACCCCAAGGTTTCGCTGGATCTGATGGTGAAGATGGAGCACAAGGACCAGCAGGACCTGCAGGCGAACAAGGTATTCCAGGAATTATTGGCCCACAGGGAGAACAGGGTATTCAAGGTGAGATAGGCCCACAGGGAGAGCAGGGAATTCAAGGAGAAGTCGGACCACAAGGAGAACAAGGCATTCAGGGAGAGCAAGGAGAAAAAGGTGATTCAGGAGAAGCAGGAATAGCTGGAATAGACGGTAAAACTATACACCACGGGTCTGTCGATCCAACGTCAGAAGGTTCAAATGGAGATTTTTATATCAACACGACAACAAATTCAATATTTGGCCCTAAAGCTGATGACTCATGGGGAGCCGGGACTTCCTTAATTGGAGCTCAGGGCCCTGCAGGCCCACAAGGGGCAGATGGCTCAGGAAGTTCAAATGCAACCTATCGATGGGCAAGCTTTAACACCTATTCAAATGCGCTTTCTCAATGGGCATTTGACAACAATGCCAGCTTTTTTGGAGGCGTACAACCTAGCATTTGGTCTGATGCGAATGGTACGGCAGCAATGATGTCTTCTGATAAAGAAGTCTTAAGAACATTATTTCAAAGAAAAGGTCATGCAACCAAAAATGCTATGATCGTAAATGATGAATTTGCTAGCTATTCCTCCACCAATGGTCGTATCACAGCTGCAATATTTAGGATTAAGAACAATACATCAGAACCTATTATTTGGTCTCCACATGTATATTACTCTTGCTATGGGCCCTGGGGAGAAAAAGCAAGTGCCGCACTCAATGGAGAGTCAGTGATGGATGAAACAACTTCTGGAAGTAGAATAATATCAGGTTTAAGCATTCCAGGTGGAAGAACAAGTACTTTCATCATTGTTTCCAGCTCAAGTCAACCTGCTGGAACGCCGGGAATACGAAACACAAGGTTAGGTTTTATAAACGACACATTAGATCTACCTGCTGGATTAGAGTTTGTTGATGACCTTGAAACGGCTACCGGCGGGTGGGAGCAATAAAATCACAGTCCCCCCTCATCCATCTTAATTTTCATCAATACAGAAAAGGCGTCATTAATGTTCTTTTGCTCCACTACTATGGAAAACTCGTTGGAGGTAGAAATCACCTCTATTACCGTAATACCGTACCAGGCAATCATTTTAAATATGTAGTAATAAAGACCGTATGCTCTAATATTTGAAGCCTTGAGCATCACTGTAGCTGAACTGAGCTGGCTATTACCGGTGACATAAGTCTCCTTTTCAAATATCCTTTTCACCCGATCTACAATATTCTCACTCACGATTAACGTTCGTTCGTACATCCCCTGAGTAAAGGAGCAATAAGTATCCGGTAGGTTTTGAACTTCATGAAGTAGACGGGTCTGGTTTTCTGTCAACGTTGGCGAATTCGCATAGGTAAATGTAGACAGACCAGATCTCACGAAAATATCCCCAATATGCTCACGGAAGTTCTTTGGATTTAAATTGAGTGCATTGGCTCCCATAGTAGAGCGACGTTTGAGTGCCATTAGAATCGAAGCTTCCGTAGCATCTTTCATCAATACCTTAGACACATAGGGCTGCAGCAGCCTCGCAAGCGACGAATAATTAATCAAATTGGCCATCATGGCCTCCTCAATAAATGGCATCTTTCTGATTCCCTCTTCTACAATATCCGATATCTTCTTCATGTCGTTAAATATTTAACAAAGTGCAAATATTATGAATAATTCTAACATTTATTTCACATGACCTCACTTAAAAAATACTTTTGAATTCTGAATTTAAAATTGAAACCAAAGATGTCGGTAAGAACACCATTTTATTACTACGATTTGACGCTGCTGGAAAACACGTTAGCTGCTATGCAAGCAGCAATCAACAATCCCAATTTTAAAGTACACTATGCGATTAAAGCTAATGCCGAAGATCGTATCCTTCAAACCATTAAAAAACATGGACTTGGAGCGGATTGTGTCAGTGGCAATGAAATTAAAAAAGCGATCGAAATTGGTTTCGAACCAAATGATATTGTCTTAGCAGGAATCGGTAAATCCGACGAAGAGCTAGATTTAGCCATTTCACAAGGTATTCATAGTATCAACTGTGAATCGATAGAAGAACTCGAAGTGATCAATGAAATAGCAGAAAGACATGGAGCGGTGGCAAGTATTGCATTTAGAATCAACCCTAATGTTGATGCACAGACCCATCATAAAATTACTACGGGACTGAATGAAAACAAATTCGGCATTCCTATTACGGAGTTGGACGCGGCGGTAGATGAAATATTGAAACACAAAAACCTCGCGTTAAAGGGCATACATTTTCATATTGGCTCACAGATTTTGAATCTAAACCCCTTTGCCAACCTATGTCAGCAGGCCAATAACGTGATTGCTAGCCTCAAGGCGCGAGGTATTGTTCTAGAACATATCAACGTTGGTGGAGGATTAGGTATTAACTATACCGATCCAGAATCTCAACTGATTCCAAATTTTATTGAATACTTTAGAGTATTTGAAAAATTCTTGAATCTCGAAGAAGGTCAAACCGTTCATTTTGAATTAGGCAGATCAATCGTAGGCCAGTGTGGTTCTCTGATATCCAAAGTATTGTATGTGAAAAAAGGAGTGAGTTCAAACTTTGCAATTCTGGATGCAGGCATGACCGATTTGATGAGACCAGCTTTATACAATGCTTTTCACAAAGTAGAGAATATTTCTAAAGAAGGTGAATTGGAGCCTTATCATGTAGTAGGGCCGATCTGTGAAAGCTCTGACACTTTTGGCAAAACAGAATTACCTAAAACTCATCGCGGAGATTTTCTAAAGATCCGGTCTGCAGGCGCCTACGGGCAGGTTTTAAGCTCGAATTACAACTTAAGAGATCGAGCAGCTGCCGTTTACTCAGATGAGATCTTACTTGAAGAATACATTTCTAATAACGAAAAAATAGAAGAGCTACAGGTCGTTTAACTTGTTCTTTAAAATAATAATTAGTTAATAATAAGGTTTAAGGTGGGTATTTACCCACCTTTTTCTTTGTCATTTTCTCAGAAAGCAATTTATAATTTAGTGATTTTCACATCTTTAAGTCATTAAAAAATTGTACATTTAAAATTCACACCTGACGATACTAAACTGTGCGACTGATTCGGTCGTTCTTTTTAAAAATTATAATAAACTAAAGTTGATTGACAAGTGAGAAAAACATTAGCTAAGCATATATCAGGAGCTAGTCTATTTCTTATCGTTTTGTTAATTGCCATCGGTATATTCAGCATGATGCGGATATACAATAGCCACAACTCCATTGATGAAGTGGCGCGGATAGATGTACCTCTCATCGAGGCTATGACCAACATCGAAACTCATCAGCTAGAACAATCCATCAATTTTGAACGTGCCGTTCGCTTCGCAGAAGAAATCGGTAAATACGAAAACGCTCAGGAAAATTTTAACAGAGCCGACAGCATATTTAGATATCTGGCAGTGTTGGTTGATGAGGAGCTGAAAGAAGCTGAGGAACAAGTGAAAGTAGGTATAGCGGAAGCCATATCTGACAATCAGCGTATCATTATGAAGGATCTCCTCAATTCACTTAAGCGCATGGAAAAAGAACATTTGAGCTATGAAAGAGATGCCTTGGCAGTTATTGAACTGTTCAAAGCCGGCAATGTGGCTGAAGCCATAGATCGGGTAGCTGATGTAGAAGCCGAGGAAGAAAAGTTTAACAAGCAGGTAGCCGTGATCCTATTGCAGATTGAGGGTTATACCGCGACAGTGGTAAATGGTATTGAATCGGATGAAAGGAATACACTTAGACTCATTGTGCTTTTCACCTGTTTTTTCGTCATGATCGCCATTATTATTTCTTTCATTTCCAGTAATAAAACCACCATTCCAATTGATCAGCTCACTGAGGGAGTGAAGCGCTTAGGAAAAGGAGAAACGTCAGTTCAAGTAGCTGCCCCACCAACCGGACTTACCGCCGAGTTGACCACAACATTTAATGAAATGGTAGTCAAACTACACGATGCACAAGAAGAAATAGAACGACACATTCATTTTTCTTATAGCACCGCCCATGACCTAAAAGCTCCAATTATCAACCTAATAGGGCTGCTCGAACGGCTGGATAAATCCGCAGATGATCATGACAAAATACTTGAGCACGCACAGACTTCTGCCAAACAAATTCAGACTGTAGTCAACGCACTTAACGAGGTGCATAAGCTGAGGGAAAATCTAGACTCTAAGTCTGAACTGCTAAACTTTGAAGACATTTTATCCGAAGTTGAAAAAAGTATTTCGGTTCAATTGGAGACTTCTAAAGTAATAGTAACCAGGTGGTTTGCGAAGTGTCCCACCGTCAGGTATCCAGCAAGCCAATTGAAAAGCATCTTCTTGAATTTGATCACCAATGCTATAAAATACAGCAGCCCCAACCGACTCTTAGAAATCGAAATTGAATCCTACAAAGACAATGATCATATCGTATTAGAAGTACGAGACAATGGTATGGGGTTCGATTCTAACGTAAGTGGGACTGAGATATTGGAGCCATTCAAACAACTAGACACCTCCAAAGAAGGAAGTGGTTTAGGCCTTTATCTAATCAAAACCATCATAGACCATCATCATGGTCATATAGAAGTAAAAAGCAAACCCGAAAAAGGCACGATTTTTACGATTTATCTAAACTAAACTCACCTTTTCTGTCTGATTGAGAAAATCACGGTCATTTCCTCATTTTCTAGCTGGCATGTCATGTATTTATATTCTTTTTGCGATTCATAAAACTCTATCACATCTGTGATCAAGCTTAATCAAGTTTACAAATCCTACGATAATCAAGTCGATGCACTTACCAATATTTCTACAATAATAGAAACTGGGAAGGTTACCTATATACTAGGAGAAAGCGGATCTGGAAAAAGCACCCTACTTAAAATTATAGCAGGATTAGAAGATTTAGATAGTGGGCAAATTTTAGTTGATGAGGAAGAAATCACAGGTCCTTCGCAAAATTTGGTGCCGGGCTACGATCATTTGGCTTACGTTCCCCAAGACTTCAAACTTCAACAGTTTTGGACGGTTAGAGATAACATAGGCAAAAAAATATCACACTACCCGGCGGAAGAAAAAGAAGCACGCATTGAAGAATTATTAGAAGTATGTAAGCTTGAATCTTACGCTGATCGATTTCCAAGAGAGCTCTCAGGAGGACAACAACAGCGCATAGCAATGGCTGCAGCAGTAGCCGACGAACCAGAAATAGTGCTGCTCGACGAACCTTTCAGCAATTTGGATTTGCCGATGAAAACTGAGGTAAGAAAAGAAATCATTGATATGCTTCGCAAGTTGGACATTACTGTCCTATTAGTGAGCCATGACCCTGCCGAAGCGCTGGCTGTAGCAGATCACATTATCATACTTAATCAAGGCAATATAGAACAGGTAGGACATCCCGTAGAAGTCTATCAAAATCCAAAGTCACAATACGCCGCCAAATTTTTGGGGCCTATTAATGAAATACAAATCGGAAAGAGTAAACAGTTAGTCAGGCCCGAATCCATAATTATTCACTCAGAGGGTGAATATTCTGCTCTGGTTCAGGACTGTATTTTTATGGGTATGCACTATCATGTTTATCTGGTCATTGACCAACATACATCACCAATTCTCAGCTACTTTAATGAACCCCTTAAGTCAGATACAATAATTAAATATGATATCCTCAACTAATTACTCGATCACCACAGGAAAATCCTGACCTCTGGAATAGGTCACTGGATATTGAGGTTTGCCTTTATATTGTGTAGAGTACTCTGGAACTTGCGAGTCTATATAGGCTTTGAGTTCATAAATGGTGACTTTCCCATCCTTGGGTGCACCATCGGCTTTACCACTTAAGGCCTCTAGCAGTACATAGGTAAAAAGTCCGTGCCCTAGCTCAGCAAACTCTGTAGCAAACTGTTCGCTACCTGATGCAGCCAATACATGCACGCCAGAACTACGTGACAACTGTGCCATCGCTTTTTCTTCACTGGCACCACGAACAGCTAGCAACTCCGTAGACCCACCAGACTGACAAGCATCCAAAACAACGAGCTGCTTTAGGGCGCTGATATTGGCAAACTTCTGCTGTAATGTAGCCGCATTCACAGCCTCATTAGTCAACAAATCAAAGTCGTACAATCTGATATTTTCTGTAGGAATAAAATAGAAATTGCCTTCGACCATACTGCCGTGTCCAGCATAATAGAAAAAGAAAACATCCTGAGGTCTTGCATTGACCGCTATCTCATCCAGCATAGCAAGCATGTTCGCTTTGGTTGCTTCTTCATTGAATAGCGAGTACACTTGAGTTTTATTGAACAGCTTCTTGCCCTTCGTTTTCACTAGTTTCAAAAAGGCCTCAGCATCCTCCAAAGCATAATTCAAATCTAATTGTGGGTTCTTGTATTTGTTGATGCCAATGGCCATCACATGACAGGTAATGTCTTCATGAATGCCATCCGCATAAATTTCGCGCTGCGTCAATTCCGATTCAATTCGCTCATCGCTAAAGGCCGAAATTGCAATGATGTTTTTTCCAGGTACCAACTGAACAGGATAATGATGAAAAACGGACTTCCCAGGCTTCGGCTTCACCCTCGCCATTCGATCATGACCAGGCAATCGTTTTCCATTGTGCAGAAGTTTTACTTCATCCATCCCTCCTCCTTCATCGGTGATTTTGACCATCACATCAATTTCATTTTTTGTTAAATGTTCACCCGAACTAGGAGAAATGATTTCAACCGTCGGAGGTGGGGAATTCTTAAGTTTAGATTTAATGTTGATCTTTTCATTAAGCAACCCTCCTGCCTTTAAAGACTCACCAAGGATACCCGGTTGATAAAAATCTTCGAAGAATTGATCTAACGAGTAACTTTTCAATCCACGCACAAAAAAGATATTTTCTTTGGCCTTTTCCGTGGCATCAAAATATCCATTTCGATTGGTAACTAACCAATCACCATTGTTCAACAGAATATGTGAAATCATTTCCTCCCCAGTTTTAACGTCCCAGATTCTAGTGGTACCATCCAAACTATGAGTGATTAAATGCTTATTCGCATGAATAAAATATACTGAAGTAATGGCGTCAGTATGTCCCTGAAATGTTCGAACCATTTCACCGGTCTTCACATCCCAAAGTCTGGCGATACGATCAGAGCCAGCGGTTATGATTTGCTGACCATTTTCATGAAATGCAACGGAAAAAATTTGTCCCTCATGACCTACAAACTTTTGTATACTAAGTCCAGAGGCGATATCCCAAAGTTTGGCTTTACCGTCCCAGCTGGTGGTGAGCATCTGACTGTTTTTAACCTGAATGTCAGATACTATCTCTGTATGGCCAATAAAGGTCCTGGCCGGCTCGCCACTGTCTATCTCGATCAGCCTTAATTCTTTCCCTAAACTGCCAACGGCCAGGTAAAGATCGTTGAGGGCAAATGACAAGGCATACGGGGAGTTTTGCTCCATTCGATAGGTCTGAATTTCATCACCAGAGGCTATATCCCAAAGTCGGGCCGTGCCATCCCAACTTCCACTTACCAAATATTTTCCATTCTGGCTCAAAGCCAATTCGAAAATCAACTCACGATGTCCTTTAAAAGTTCTTACCAATTGGCCAGTAGCTACTTCCCACATTTTGATTGTTTTATCTCCACTTCCTGTGAATAGATATTCACCATCCTGAGAAAACTCAAAGCATATCACTCCATTTTCATGTCCATCAAAAGAGCGAACCACCCTGCCCTTACTCAAATCCCAGAGCTGCGCGGATTTACCAACCGCTTTCACTACAAATTGTTCATCTGGTGAAACTCTTATTCCTTCTTTGAAATTGACATATCTGCTGATATTGTATTGCCAATAAGACTCAGGGTCCAATCCCAATCCATTATCCGCCGCGTCATTTAGAAAACCTTTCAACTGCTTCACAAGCTTCCCACTTTGTACATTCCAAATTCTTGTCACCCGATCATTAGTGGCAGCTGCGATATATCTACCATCCGGACTTAGTGTTGCCGAATTGATCTCTGTGCTATCAACAAGAATCTTTCTAATCAATTGGCCAGAGGTGTTCCAAAGCTTCAAAGTATCTTCATCCGACACGAATACCGTACTACCTTTCATTCCGACAGCATTATATTCCTCGCCGTCTCCGCTAAATTCCTTAATGATTTTGCCTGACTTCCAATCCCACCATGTAACGGGGCCACGTCGGCTCGCTGATAAAAGCTTGGAGCCTTTTTCATCCAATTGGATAAAACTTGGACACCCCCCACATGAGCTCGGACTGATATTTCTTAAAGTGTCCTGAGGAATGCCTGAATCCAGATTGTAGATAATAATTTTTCCATCGTCATTTCCGGTGATGAGTTTTTTATCATCTTTTGAGAATAACACCTGCACTCCTACGCCGATACCAGTGGCAGGATTACCCTTATACTCTCCTAGTTTTTCGCCAGTACTTACACGCCAAACGTAAGCCAATCGATCCCAACCTCCGGAAGCCAATTGACTGCCGTCGGAATTAAAGTTCAAAGACGAAACACGCCTGTCATGTCCTTCTATTTTTTGTTTGATTTTGCCTGTAGCTACCTCCCAAATGATGATGCTATTGTCGGAAGAGCCACTCGCCAACCACCGGCCACTTGGATCGAATGCCACAATATTAACCGGATTGATATGACCCAAAAACGTTCTAATTTCTCGACCAGTAGAAACCTCCCATAGTTTGATGCTATTGTCTCGACTACCAGTGGCAATGAACTTGCCATCAGGACTGTAAACTACCGTGCGGACCGCTGCTCGATGCCCTCGTTGGATCACCGTCTCGAGCGGGTATTCCTGAGCAAAGCCAGAGTTAACAGAAACAAGAAAAGCTAAAACGATAAGAAAATTTTTCAAGGAAACTTTTGTTAAGGTCAAAATTGCATGCGAAGGAATTCGCAATTGATAATAGTTTAAAATTGGTCAAAATTAGTTCTATCCCATTAGAAATTGGCTAAATGCAAATTGAAATAGACAAAAAAAGCGATAAATTAAAAAGTCATTTTTTTTCGAGCTCACTCATCGAAAAATTTGTCTAAAAAAAAATCTAATTTGTATTTTGCGGCGAAATGAGTGAAGAGAAGAAGTATAAAGCAATATATATCGATGACGATAAAATATTGCTTACTGTGATGACGGCCTATGCACAGCACACCAAGTATGTAGACCTGATAGGATGTTACCTGAATCCAATAGAAGGTATACAGGCCATTGATGAGCTAAAACCAGAAATTCTATTTTTGGATGTGCAGATGAAGGAAGCGGATGCTTTTGCTACCATAGCAGCCTTAGAGCACAATCCTATTATTATTATTGTATCCTCACATTGGGAATCCGAGGGTGACTTAATCGCTGCTGGTGCTTCTTGTTTTCTATCCAAACCGCTGAAGGGACCTGACCAAATAGATGCTGCAGTGGAAAAAGCACTCGCTTTTAATGCCTCAAACAATAGAAGTACAAAAAAGACTATAAAACTGGATTCTAATCAAGAGGTGCTGCCAGAGCTTTACAGAGAAAAAGCAACGGAAGAGCATTTTGAACAAACAGAATCATGGGCAGACTTTATTGTAAAGTTCGATAATAAGTTCCCTAGCTTTTTCGAAAACCTTAAGGGGGATTTCGATAATCTGACCCCTACTCAACTTCGTATCTGTGCCTATGCCAAAATTGGCATCAAGCTAAAGAATATGTCGATCAACATGGATCAATCTTTAGAGGCTGTTGAATCAAACATTGCCGACATCAAAATAAAACTACATATCGAACCTGAAGACGACCTCAGAGATTTTTTAAGTATTTATAACTAAAAAAAAGACCCGGCGTCTCCGGGTCTTTTTAGTCTACTTGAAACGGTTGGAAGAACAAATCCTATGTATTAATCTATGACTTATTTACCGAACTACGAATAAAAAACATCTCAGCCACAGCCAAATTTGGCACCCAACACAACCAAGAAACTAATAAATAGGCAGAAATAAATTCCATCCCTCCAAAAGCCTGCAAACCAGGTAGCCATAACCTCAAAGTAACTGCAGCCCAGCAAAGCGCATAGCTTCGAATCATCCAGTTTTGATGCGCACTCACCTGACCTTGCTTGATGGTCAAAAAAGCCATTACGGTAGTGCCCAACCATAAAACGGCCATAGTCCCGAACCCAAAACCAGCAATAATTCCTCCTGTTGCGAAAAATGATAAATAAAGACCTGCTGATCCACTGAGTAAAACAGAGAAAACATAGATTTTACCCAAAGTCCTATGAAGGTTAATATTTTTCGCTCTCAGTTTTTTACTGAATTGGGTCCATCCTGTAAGCATACTAATGGCTCCCATACTGATGTGCTGATAGAAAAGCCAGTTCCAAACTGAACTATTCAATAACTCATCGGTTTTTCCTCCTAAAAAGCCCTGACTCATATCCACCAATCCATACAACACAGGATAAACACCTATGAGCACGGAAAAAACACCAAATATTACCCAACCAATTTTCTTCATTTTAGTTTTATGTTTTTTTGAACTGAGGTTACGTTGTATATGATATCAGTACACTAGAAAATTTATTTATAAAAAAATGCAAAAAAAATCGTACGGTGCTTGGGTGACCTATCACTTTTGCTTGTCGTAATATAAATGTAGGTGGCTGTTATTGAATCTACTCTCTTAATATTTCAATTAAAAATAAAAAGAGTACAATTAAACCAACAGAAGCTTAAAAATATTGCTCTCTTTAGAAGTAAGTATTTTATGCTTTTCGCCTCCAAAATCGGCTACAATATTTGAAATTAAATATGAATACATAGCCAATAAATATATCTTTGCGCATTATTTTTTAATGGTGTGCAGCAACCATAATTGATTGAATGATCGAAGTAATACAAGTTCAGGAAAAAAAGGATCTTAAAAAGTTTATTGATTTCCCGCATGAGCTATATGCTCATGACGGAAACTACGTGCCTGAACTTTACCTTGCTCAAAAAGATCTGCTGGACAAAAAAAATCATCCTTTCTTCCAACATTCAGAGGCTGATTTTTTCTTAGCCTACAAAGACAATACCATTGTCGGACGTATCGCAGCCATAAAAAACAATAATTACCTAGAATTCACCGGCGATCAGTCGGGCAAATTTGGATTTTTCGATACCATCGAAGATTACGAGGTAGCTGAGGCACTATTGAATAAGGTGGCGGCCTGGCAAAAAGAAAGAGGCCTCTCAAAACTATCTGGTCCCGAAAACTATTCTACCAACGAAACTTGCGGCACACTGATTGAAGGGTTTGACACACCTCCTACAGTGATGATGCCATACAACAAGCCTTACTACAAAGAATTTCTAGAAAGGTATGGGTTTGAAAAGGACATGGATTTGTTGTCCTACAAGATTAAAACTGAAGATGTTCCAGACAAGTTAATACGCATGTCTGACAAAATTTTAGAACGTCTGAATAGTAAAGGAATCACTATTAGAAAGATCAATCTCAAAAAGTTTACTGAAGAGATAGATAAGATTATAGAAATATACAATTCGGCCTGGGAGAAAAACTGGGGATTTGTACCCATGACAGATGCGGAATTTAAGCATGCCGCCAAAGACATGAAACAAATCGTAGATCCGGATTTTGTATTGATTGCAGAACATGAAGGAAAACCAATTGGTTTTACCTTGAGTATTCCAGATATGAATATTCCACTTAAGAAATTAAAAAGAGGGAGATTGCTTCCTTTCGGGATATTCAAATTGCTTTATCATAAAAAAAATATTGATAGAGTACGTATTGTAACCTTAGGATTAGTCGAAGGTTATAGAAAGATGGGGATAGATGCCTACTTCTATATGAAGGCATTCGAAGAAGCCAAGAAAAAAGGAATGTCTTTTGGAGAGGCTTCATGGATATTAGAAAATAATGACATGATGAACAAAGCCATTGAAAATATTAATGGTAAAGTTTATAAAAAGCACAGATTGTTTAAAAAAGCAATCTGACGAAATAAAAAAGGGACTAATTGAATTCTAAAGAATATAAATTGGTAATTTGCTAGTTTGAGGAATATTATTCCTCAAACATCAGCTAAAGGGACGGTATAAAGCACCAAAGTATTCTTTACAAAACCGATAATTGATGAGTATTTTACAACAACGTTTGGCGAGGTACACAGTAGCTAAAGATGCGAGAGACGCAGGCTTATATCCTTATTTCAGGGAAATAGGCTCAAATCAGGACACGGAAGTCATTATCAATGGCAAAAGGGTTATGATGTTTGGCTCGAACAGCTATCTGGGACTTACCAATCACCCAAAGGTGAAAGAGGCTGCCAAACTAGCCGTAGACAAATATGGTACTGGATGTGCTGGATCAAGATTCCTTAATGGAACTTTAGATCTTCATGTACAACTCGAGAACAATTTGGCAGAATACTTCAAAAAGGATGCTGCGCTAGTTTTCAGTACTGGTTTTCAATCAAATCTTGGAACCATTTCTTGCCTAACCGGGCGAAATGATTATATTCTGATCGATGAACTAGACCATGCTTCTATCATTGACGGTACAAGACTCTCCTTTTCTAAAGTGCTTAAATTCAAGCACAATGACATGGAGTCTTTGGAGAAGCAATTAAGCAGGCTGCCAGATGACGCCGTCAAAATGATTGTGGTTGATGGTATATTCAGTATGGAAGGTGACATTGTAAAATTACCCCAGATTGTTGAGCTGTCTAAAAAATATGGAGGGACTATCATTGTTGATGATGCGCACTCTGTCGGTGTAATCGGAAAGCAAGGTTCCGGAACTGCTTCGCATTTCGGATTGGAAAATGAAGTTGACTTCATTGTTGGTACTTTCAGTAAGTCACTTGCCTCTTTGGGAGGATTTGTTGCAGCTGACCACACGTCGATAGACTATATGAAGCATCATGCAAGAGCGTTGATGTTTAGCGCAAGTATTCCTCCGGCATCTGCAGCAAGTGCATTAGCAGCACTTGAAATCATCAAAGACGAACCAGAAAGAATTGAAAAACTTTGGGACAACACCAACTACACCATCAAATGTTTGAAAGAAAACGAATTTGACATAGGTGATGCAGAATCTCCAATAGTCCCTATATACGTAAGGGACAATACAAAGACTTTCCAGGTTACGCAAATGCTTTTCAACGAAGGTGTTTTTGTTAATCCAGTAATCTCTCCTGCAGTGCCTAGTAATTCATCGTTGTTAAGATTTTCGCTAATGGCAACACATTCTCACGAGCAGATTGATGTGGCTATAGATAAGTTTATTAAAGCAAGAAAGATGATAGGTTTTGGTGAGCCGGAAGAAATGCTGGCAGAGCCATCGTTAATCTCCAAAGAAGCCTAAAATATAAAAGCCTGAGAATTCAGGCTTTATTTTTACCTCAAACTGTACGCTAGACTCCCCCACTTTTCTCCAAATGAATATACTAATCACAGGCGCGACTGGATTTATTGGTAAGTTCCTGGTAGACTATGCCCTAGCGGAAAATTTGAATGTCTTTGCGGCTGTAAGAAAATCAAGTAACCGCTCCAGTTTGGCCAACAAAAAAGTAGGCTTTATTGAACTCGACTTAACCTCTGAAGAAAACTTACTATCATCGCTAAATAAATTTATAGAGTCCCATGGCTCTATAGACTATGTGATTCACAATGCAGGGATTACAAAGACAACAGATAATTCAGAATACGAATTAGTCAACTATACTTATACCATCAACTTAATCAAGGCACTAGAAGGTACAGGGCAGTCAATTAAGAAATTTACACTAATTAGCAGCTTGGCAGCCTCCTCTCCAGGAATGGATGATCAAATGATTAGAATTGATCAAGAAGGTGATCCTGTTTCTGCGTATGGATGGAGCAAGAAAAAAGCAGAAGAGTATATAGAGCAGAATTGTTCTTTACCTTATGTAATTTTGCGCCCACCTCCAGTATTCGGGCCTGGGGATAAAGATATGTTTCCGGTATTCGATTTGGTGAATAAAAATTTGGAATTATATGTGGGGGGAAAACTACAATTGTTGTCCTTTATATATGTGAAGGATTTGGCACGAGGAATAATAGTTGCAACTACTTCGGATATAAAAAACAAGAAGTATTTTCTGTCCGATAATGGGGAATATGACAATGAAAAGTTCAATTTGCTGATCAAAAAATATTTAGCAAAAAAGACTTTAAAAATAAAACTACCACTTGCTGTGGTATACGTCGTGGCCTTTTTCTCTGAGATCTATACTCGGATCACAGGAAATTTGTCACAATTGAATATTGAAAAAATAAAGGAACTCAAATGTTCGAACTGGATGTGCGATTCCAGGGATTTCTATAAGGATTTGGCCATAGAGCCAAAGTATACTTTGTATGAGGGAATCCAGGAAACTATCGACTGGTACAGAAGCGAGCATTGGTTAAAATAGCGTTAAAATAGAATATAGATGTCAGACAAAATTACAATTCAGGAGCCTAAAGGAAAGCTAGGCATTCTAACTCCAGGTATGGGTGCAGTATCTACTACATTCATGGCTGGTGTATTGAGTATCAGAAAAGGATTATCTGACCCAATCGGTTCATTGACTCAGATGGGGACGATCAGATTGGGTAAAAGAACAGAGAATAGAAATCCTTTAATCAAAGATTTCATTCCGTTGGCTCCATTAGAAAATGTAGTATTAGGCGGATGGGATGTTTTTGAAGACAATGCATACGAAGCAGCCATGCACGCTAAGGTGCTGGACAAAGACTTGCTCAATGAGTTGAAAGACGAGCTGGAGCAAATCAAGCCAATGAAAGCTGTGTTTGACAAGAACTACGTTAAGCGACTTGAAGGTACCTATATCAAAACCGGATATGCCAACAAAATGGAATTGGCTGAAGCTTTGATGGACGACATGAAGAAGTTCAAAGAAGAAAACGGCTGTGATAGATTGGTAATGGTATGGTGTGGTTCTACTGAAATTTACATCGAAGAGGGCGAAGTTCACTCTACTATTGAGAAGTTGGAAGAAGGGATGAGAAACAACCACCCGGACATTGCACCAAGTATGATCTATGCTTATGCTGCAGCAAAAATGGGCGTGCCTTACGCAAACGGTGCTCCGAACCTTTCTTGCGACGTGGATGCTATCGTTGAATTGGCTAAGCAAACTGGCGCTCCTATCGCTGGTAAAGATTTCAAAACTGGCCAGACTTTGATGAAAACCATCTTAGCGCCAGGTTTGAAGGCAAGATCTTTGGGTATCGATGGCTGGTTCTCTACCAACATCTTAGGAAACAGAGATGGAGAAGTACTAGACGACCCGGACAACTTCAAAACTAAAGAGGTTTCTAAACTAGGTGTATTAGAGCAAGTATTAGAGCCAGAATTACACCCAAAACTTTATGGTAATCTTTACCACAAAGTAAGAATCAACTACTACCCTCCAAGAGGTGATGACAAAGAAGGATGGGACAACATCGACATCAAAGGATGGTTGGGTTACAAAATGCAGATCAAAGTGGATTTCTTATGTAAAGATTCGATCTTGGCTGCACCATTAGTACTTGACTTGGCCTTGTTCCTTGACCTAGCGTCTAGAGCAGGCATGAAAGGCGGTATCCAGGAGTGGTTGTCATTCTACTTGAAGTCACCACAAGCGGCTAAAGGTTTGAAGCCTCAGCATGACATCTTTGTACAGTTGATGAAGTTGAAAAACACTTTGAGATACTTGGCAGGTGAGGATTTGATTACTAACCTAGGATTAGATTATTACGATTGATAAAGCATCAATCTTAAGTATAGATACAATCCCTACTGTAAAAATATAGTAGGGATTTTTTATTTCAAGTACTCCGACTTGAAGTCCTTAACTTTTGGGTATGTACCCACAATTACCAATACAACATCTGGCTCCATCAGCACTTTAGATGAGGGGTTGAATACAAACTTCCCATACTTGTCGTTGAGACCTACAACAGTCACATCCGTTCTATTTCTAATATCCATCGCTTCGATGGTCTGACCCTGAAAACCTGATTTCAAATCTTCATATCGAATTTCTTCTAGTGTCAATCCATCTTCTTGATGTCCGGATAATTGATCCAAATATTCTATAACAAATGGTTTGGTGATGTGCTGTGCCATATGCAGACCACCGATAGCATCCGGCATGATTACATGTTGGGCACCAGCTTGCTTTAATTTCTTAATTGAATTTTCTTCAGAAGCACGTGAAATGATTTTCACTTCAGGGTTCAAATCCTTCACTGTCAATGTTAAAAACACATTTTCTGCATCGCTAGGCAGAGTTGTAATCAATGCTTTTGCTTTTTTAATACCAGCTTCTTCCAACACTTCTTCGTGCGTGGGGTCACCCAGAATAAATTTATACTTCTTCTGATTTTGGATTAAATCAATTAGCTGCTCATCTCGGTCTACTACTACAAAATCTACCTTCTGACTTCTTAGTTCTTCGCAGGCTCGGTTGCCATTCCTGCCAAATCCGCAAACAATGATATGATCCTTCATTTTTTTAACTTCTTTTCCAAAAACATACTTTCTGTACAGTCTATTTAATTCCCCTTCAAAAAGGTAAGTAGAAAAAACTGACACTACATAGGCAAAAATCATCAAGTTGAAAATGATGTAAATGCTCGTAAACAATCTCCCTTTCTCAGAAAGCGGATAAACTTCATTGAAGCCAACTGTAGAAAAGGTAATAACAGCCATATAAAAGGACTCAACCCAACTAAACCCTTCAATCAGGACAAAACCAAACATACCTGTGCACAGCGAGCCTATTAACAGAAATGCACTAATAATTAGTTTTTTGAAATCCCTATAGCGATCGAAAAGTTCCATTTTTATTAACGCCCAGGTTTTGGCTCTTCTACTTTTTTCTCGGGAATCTTAATAGGCCGTTTTGGTATCGGCTTATCCCTAAATCTCAGCTTATAGATTACATAATAATTGAAACCGAATTGTCCCCCTTTATCCGCCTTACCATAGCCAGGTATTTCGAAAGGAAAAAGTTCTTCGTTTCCAGAAAGAGATTTTGAAAACTTAAACCTCAAGGTATATCCCAAGTAAATTGGACCAGCGATTTTGACATTAATACCCAGATTGGCCTCAAACCAGCGAGCAGTTAGATTATCATTAGCATAATTCAAGGTACTTGCTCCCCATCCCTGATCCACCTGATCGTAACTTATCTTATCTTTAAAATTACTTCTAGCATACATCAGCCCGAAGAAAATACTACTTCTGTGCTTATTGTAAGGCATCATATTGATGTGAGGACCCACCCGAAAAAAAGTGCCTTCTGAGCTATAATCGAATCCTTCTCCCGTTGGATTGATTTTGTCAACTCCAAATTCACCTGCTAGATAATATTGACCGAAATCCACTTTCGAATGAAACTCAAGTTTTATCTCGTCTGTAAAAAGAGTTTTACCCAATCCAACCACATCAGTGGCAAAAATTACTTCAGAAGGAACAAAGTCCTTTTTGGCCTCCTGAGCTATTAAATATTCACCGCTAAGTAGAATGATAAGGCTAGTTATATATTTTAATATTTTCATCTATAGCATTATCAATAAAAGTTGAAACCAAATCGTAAGTATATGATGAACCAACCACATCCAATTGATCATAAAAAAATGATGGCCCACATTCCTCGGATAGCCACTCCAGCTCAGTCGTATAACTCAAACTCAAGGTATCAACAGAAGTACTAGATACAAATACATAAGTAAGACGATCAGCTGTAGGATCAAGATTCAGTCTAAAACTTGACAATGAATCTGAGGAATTATAAAACACACTATCCGAATTTCTTTCAGTAACTCTTACAAACTTCTTAAAAAGCGCTGTAGAGTCTTCACTATTATAAAAATTCACTGTAATACTACTTTGAGGTGTGCCTAAATCACAATCTGGCTCCTTACCACAAGCCCATAACATCAAAATTACCAGACTAAGAATAACAATCTCTCGCATATATATTACTCGCAACTGAATTAAATTATTGCTGAATTACTGGCCGCTAAGATACTTATATATATTGAATCCTTTTGAAGTAATAGCTACCAAACGATCATTTCCATAGGCCAATCTGGTAAAGTCCAATTCTTGAATACTTAGCTTAAGATCTTCACCTTCATAGAGATGAATAAGATTCAAATATCCATCTTTCCGATAGTATAAATAGTCTTTATTGAAGCCTGTACTTGATGGTGCATTCTCCATCAATTTGAACATATAATTGCCAATATTATCAAATACATGGATGCCGGAAGATTTATCAATAACATACATCCTGTTTTGATGCGAATGAAAGGATACAATATCCGCAAGATTTCGGTCAAGCACTTGAGCCAATGACTTTTGTTCTAGCAATCGGTTCTCTCGAAAATCCACCAATTTCAATGCAAAATCAGAAATATCTAAGGCCCAAAGGGCTTGTTGAAAGTTTGGCGCTACCTCTTCTACATACCCCAATCTAAAGTCAGGTAACCGATATCTTATGGGGCTGGATAAATATCTATTGAGAACCACAATCTCCTGCAAGTCCTTATAAAATAGTGACACTTTGAATTGAGTCGATGCCGTGATCTCGTGGATACCAGCAACCTGAGTTGGTGCGTATTCGACCATAAGCTTTCCCTCTGAAGAATATTTAGCCACCTCGCCTTGTAAATTGGTAACATAAATATTTCCTACCTGATCTAAGGCGAACTTATCCACCTCACCAGACTCTACTTGCTTGACCAACTGCCAATGCTGACCAAAGGAGTTGTATGGCAAAAGGATCAATAACCATATGGTTAACCTTCTAGTCATTCATGAATGTCTTTAATAGGAATTCGCTTCCATCATAAACGCCATAAGTGCTTCCTGTTACCCATTCTCCCAAATTGACATAAACCGCATGACCTTCCATATCATGAACACCGGCTATATGTCTATGACCATATACATAGTAATCGTGGTGAGAGGATGATTCGACTTGTTTACTATGAACCACTAACCATTCGCTTTCTCCATGAAAGGTTAATGGTTCATCTAGTTGAGCCAAGCGACTGCCATTTGACCAGCGCTTAGCCATAGCCACGCCGATATCCGGGTGCAGCCATCGAAACAACCATTGGCATACTGGGTTCTTGAAAATTTTCTTGAAAAACTTGAACTTTCTGTCGCCTGGGCCTAGGCCATCACCATGTGCGATGTAGAAGGAATGTGAACCAATTTGATAGGATTGAGATTCATGATAGATCTGGACACCAATTTCATCAACAAGGTAATTTTTCAACCATAAATCATGATTACCTGAAAAAACTATTATTTCTATACCCTGATCTGCGATTTCGGCAAGCTTACCCAGAAGTCTTACAAATCCCTTTGGAATGACTTGTTTATATTCAAACCAAAAGTCAAAGACATCTCCTACGAGAAAGATGGCTTGAGCATCTTTGGAGATTTCATCCAACCATCGCACAATTAGTTTTTCTCTTTTCAGAGACTCCCGATGATTGGGAATACCAAGATGAAAGTCACTAGCAAAATAGACCTTCTTGTTTTTTCCTAATTCAGATAGAGATATGTTCATCTGAAAAAAAATTGGGGCTATGAATCATAGCCCCAATTTATTGTATTATTTAGAATCTTCCGTTGTTTCTTCGAGATTCTCAGGAGCGGATGAAGGATCTTCCTCTTCGCTCTCCACTTCTGATTTTATCTCAGATTTGAGTTCTTCGATCGCCTTTTCATTCTTCGCCTCTTCTTCACCTTTTGGACCTAAAGCACCATTAGTAAAGGCGGCATAATTGGTGTCTTTTTCAAAAGGTCGTTTCCCAATTAACTCTTCCAAATCTGCCTGAAATATTATTTCTTTCTCTAGAAGTTCAGAAGCAATTTTCTCAAGCTGCTCACGCTTATCGCTCAATAGCTTCTTGGTTCTAGCATACGCCTCATCTACGATTTTCTTCACTTCCTTATCTATCAACTCTGCGGTTGCATCAGAATAAGGCTTATTGAAGTTGTACTCAGATTGTTTGCTATCATAGAATGAAATATTCCCAATAGCTTCGTTCATACCATAGACAGTCACAATGCTGTAAGCCATTTTGGTAATCCTTTCCAAATCACTCAAAGCGCCAGTAGATATTTTACCAAAAACAATCTCCTCTGCAGCTCTACCACCTAGCGCCATGCACATTTCGTCCATCAATTGTTCAGTCTGGTGTAGGTGCTGTTCTCTTGGCAGGTATTGAGCATATCCAAGCGCGGCATAGCCTCTTGGTACAATACTCACTTTCACCAATGGATCTGCATGTTCTAAAAACCAACCAGCGACTGCATGACCAGCCTCATGGTAGGCAACAATTTTCTTTTCTTCAGGAGATATGATTTTACTCTTTTTCTCCAGTCCCCCAATCACTCTGTCTATAGCGTCTTGGAAATCTTTAAGATCCACTGCTTTTTTATCTTTTCTTGCAGCAATCAGTGCAGCCTCATTACAAACATTGGCAATTTCTGCGCCGGCAAAGCCTGGTGTCTGAGCTGCCAATTTCCTTGAATCCACATCTTTATCCGATTTGATAGGTCCCAAATGCACTTTGAAAATAGCATCTCGTCCTACTATATCTGGCTTGTCGATGCTAATTTGTCTATCAAATCGTCCAGGTCTCAAAAGCGCCGAATCTAGCACATCAGGACGGTTGGTAGCAGCTAATATGATTACACCTGAATCAGTAGAGAATCCATCCATCTCTACAAGCAGAGAGTTCAAAGTATTTTCTCTTTCGTCATTAGAACCCGGCATCTGGCCTTTACCTCTAGATCGCCCGATAGCATCTATCTCATCAATAAACACAATACAAGGAGCCTTTTCTTTTGCTTGTTTAAATAAGTCTCTTACTCTCGCAGCTCCTACACCTACAAACATCTCCACAAAATCAGAACCTGATAAAGTAAAAAATGGCACCGCAGCCTCACCGGCTACAGCTTTCGCTAATAAGGTTTTACCTGTACCTGGAGGGCCTACCAATAATGCTCCTTTAGGAATCTTACCACCTAGCTTGGTGAATTTTGAAGGATTCTTCAAGAAATCAACAATTTCTTTTACCTCCTCTTTAGCTTCGTCCAGACCAGCCACATTATCAAATGTGATTTTGACTTTGTTTTCCGCATCAAACAACGCCGCTCTAGATTTACCAATATTAAATATCTGCCCACCAGGACCTCCGCCTCCGGTCATTCTTCTCATCAGCAGCCAAAAGCCTAAAATGATGATAATAAAGAATCCTGAGTTTAAAAATATATGAGTGTAATCCGAACGATCATCAACTAAATACTCATAGTCGTTGCCTGACTTCAACTGTGCATCCAACTCTTTTTTCTTACTCGCGAAAATGTCAATGCTTTCTATTTTGAAAAAGTATTGAGGCCCGGTGTTTTGAACACCAAATCTGTTTTGTTGTTCTAACTGAATTTTGTATTTGCTATTCTGCAAAGCCTCAGGCTTCAGCGTAACTTCTACAATTTTTTGATTTCCTATCAATGTTACTTTTTCCACATCATTGCTAAGCACCATTTGCTCAAACCTCTTGAAGGAAATTTCAACTGCAGAATTATTATTTGAAAAGTACGAGATGCCAAATATGAAGGCCATAAGACCTAAAATGACCCAAATTTGATAGTTGGGTTTGTTGGGCTGATTGGTACTATTCTTTCTCGGTTTATCCGCCATTATTAATTATTTATAAAATTGTTCTTAACGCCTTACTGCTGATTTAGTTTTAATCTTCGATAGAAGTGATGATTGCATCCCCCCAAAGTTTCTCCAGGGAGTAAAATTCTCTTCGGTCTTTTCTAAAGATATGCACCACTACATTGGCATAATCCATCAAAATCCATTCTCTATTTTCCTTCCCTTCCTTTCTCCAAGGATTATCCGAAATGGTTTTGTAGACTTCTTTTTCTACAGAGTCAGAAATGGCATCGATTTGTGTATCCGAATTACCCGAGCAAATTACAAAAAAATCAGCGACAGCGTTACCAATATCTCTCAAATCTATCAACACAATATCAGAAGCTTTCAATTCCTTCATTCCTTGTATCACTGCATTACTCAAGATTTTAGAATTTTGAGCTTCCTTTATTTCTGTCATGCTTTGTCTCTAACTTTACCACAAAATTAACCAATATATATTGCATAAATTCTTTGCCAAAACTCAATTCCTTGGAAAAAAGGTTCTTTTTCTGTCACAATGTCACTCGACTAATGACAAGGCCGCCGAGCTATTGAAAGAGAAACCACAAATAGAGGGCACAACCATCATCACCCAAAATCAAACTCAGGGTCGTGGTCAAAGAGGCAACACTTGGGAAAGTGAACCCGGCAAGAATGCAACCTTTACTGTGATCCTAAAACCGACCACTATCCTAACACAAAGCCAATTTCAACTTCATTTGATTACAACATTAGCCATACACCAAACTCTTTTCCCAATTCTCGGCAAGGAACTAAAAATCAAATGGCCCAATGACATATACTATAGAGACAGGAAACTCGGAGGTATTCTTATAGAGAACACCTTAAAAGGTTCTCAGATTGAATCTTCAATTGTGGGTATTGGCATAAATATCAACCAGTCACTTTTCCGTGATTTACGAGCCACCTCTTTATTAGATATTACCGAAAATGAATATGAAATAAATGACATTATTGAACAGATTCTAATTGAATTGGAAAAAAAATACCTCGAACTCAAAAGCGGAAAACTCAAGATACTGCAAGCCCAATACCTAAGGCGATTATATCTTTTCAATGAAGAGAAAAGGTTCGAGGCAGCCGGAAGAATATTCAACGGCAAAATAATCGGCGTCAACACTCATGGATTATTGCAAATTCAAGAAAATGAGATGGTACATGAGTTTGCTTTTAAAGAAGTCGTTTACAAGTGAACTAAAAGTAAGTTTTTGCGTCATCAAATAAACACTTAACTTTGCAGTCGCAAAATTGAAAAATATAAAGAAATGATAGATACAGCATCAAAATTCAAGGTAAAGGACATTAGCCTGGCTGATTGGGGCCGAAAAGAAATCAAACTGGCGGAGGCGGAAATGCCCGGCTTGATGTCACTACGAGAAGAGTACGGAAAAAGCAAGCCGCTGGCAGGCGCAAGAATCGCAGGATGTCTTCACATGACTATCCAGACTGCAGTTTTGATCGAAACTTTGGTTGAACTTGGCGCAGAAGTAACCTGGTCTTCATGTAATATTTTCTCTACACAAGATCATGCAGCAGCGGCTATCGCAGCAGCTGGTATTCCAGTTTATGCTTGGAAAGGTTTGACCGACGAAGAATTCGATTGGTGTATCGAGCAAACATTGACAGCTTTCGAAGGAGATAAGCCTTTGAACATGATTTTGGATGATGGAGGTGACTTGACCAACATGGTTTTCGACAAATTCCCAGAATTGGTAAAAGACATCAAAGGATTGTCTGAAGAGACGACTACTGGTGTACACAGATTGCAAGAAAGAGAAGCTAATGGCACCCTAGTTATGCCAGCTATTAATGTAAATGACTCTGTAACTAAGTCAAAGTTTGACAACAAATACGGATGTAAAGAATCATTAGTAGATGCAATCAGACGAGCAACTGACGTGATGATGGCTGGCAAAGTAGCCGTAGTTGCTGGATATGGCGACGTTGGAAAAGGATCTGCAGCTTCACTAAGAGGTGCAGGTGCGAGAGTAATTGTAACTGAAATTGATCCAATATGTGCGCTACAAGCTGCCATGGACGGTTTTGCTGTAAAGAAAATGGATGATGTAGTAGGTGAAGGAGACATTATCGTAACCACAACTGGAAACAAAGACATTATCGTTGGTCGTCATTTCGAAAAAATGAAAGACAAGGCTATCGTTTGTAACATTGGCCATTTCGATAATGAAATAGATGTAGCTTGGTTGAATGCTAACGCCAAGAAAAATGAAATCAAACCTCAGGTAGACCTTTATGATCTGAATGGGAAAGAGATCATTCTATTAGCTGAAGGTAGATTAGTAAACTTGGGATGTGCTACTGGCCACCCATCTTTCGTAATGTCGAATTCATTTACGAACCAAACATTGGCACAAATCGAATTATGGACAAATACTGACGCCTACGAAAATAAAGTTTATATGCTTCCTAAGCACTTAGACGAGAAAGTAGCTAGACTACATTTGGCGAAAATAGGTGTGGATCTAGATGTATTGAGCCAAGAACAAGCAGAATATATCGGAGTAACACCAGAAGGGCCATATAAGCCTGAATACTACAGATACTAAGAAAGTTTGAATTACGAAAAGTAAAAGGTCATGATACATTGTATCATGACCTTTTTTTATAACTGAATTCCAAAACAGGGTTTGCTTACTATAGGATCAAGCGAAAAATTGGAGGATTGGGAATTTCAAGATACGATCATCATTTTCTGCTCTCCGATTCTTTCGCCTCGCCGGCGGGCCAAACTTTTCCATTGATGAAAAGTTTTCGCAGCGGCGAACCGTCAAAAATCTAGGCGTGCATTCATTTCTTAACGCTTTTTTCAGCTCAAAATCAGGAAATAAAAGAAACTCGTCCGTCTTGATTTACAATAACCAAACACATTCCTATCAAGGACTCAAACAGCTTTTATTTCTTATCTGATTTTGAACTAAAAAATGCTAAAATGAATGGATGCCGGAATCATAAAAATACCACTACTCCACAGATTGATTATTTGAAACATATTATACACCAAACGACAAAGCAATAGCACCACATAAAGTCGCACTATTTGCTTTGCCTATTTAGCACAAGGCCACCCCCCAGTGGCCCTTTCGCGTGTTTATTACTGCACTTTGAATTTTATTCTACTTTTGGCATTTCCATTTTGGGACAATACAGCAAAGTACAATCCTGGACTAAAGGCCGAAACATCTATTGTAGTTTCTAAAAGACCCTTCACTTGAATGGAGGCCTTCATTTCGCCCATCAGACCGTAAATCATTAGCTGGTCGTATTGACTCCCTAAGCCTGTAAGAGTAACCTCCGTGTTCGCGGGATTTGGAAACAAACTGAGTTTCACTTTATCAAAGTCTTGCTGGGTCGTTCGAATTCTCGCGCCAGAAGTGTTGTTGATTTCTATCCAGTTGAGATTCAATCCACCAGATGGGAAAGCAAGTGCCAAATCTTGCACGCCAGCTTGTAAGTTCACAGTATGTGAAATCGTAGTCCAATTCTGCCAACCGCCAGTGGATGAGACATTTACTGATCCGAAAACTGTTCCTCCACCAAATTGCTCCAGCTGAATCTGACCACCGCCATTTTGACTGGCCACACGATAACTGACTGTATAAGCACCTGTAGCAGGAATGTCTACTTCATAGCCAGCCCAGTCGCCACCGTCGATCCAGCCGATGTTTTGACCACCGCCAGTATCTGAGGTATTCTCTGTTTGCAATCCATACATTTCGAAATAGTCTTCTGCTTCAATTCTAAGTGCGGTACCAGACGAACCATTATTCACTGAGATGGTCACAGCAGAGGCACTACTATCATCTTCTCCATCATTCACTATCAACTGGAAAGTATAAGAATTGCCGTCCGACAATCCACTGACCGTTGGTGAAACAGCGGATGAGTTAGAGATCGAAACATTGTCTCCAGCCACTTGTGTCCAGCTATAGTTCAGCGATGAAGGACCAGCGTCCGGGTCACTACTTCCACTTCCATCTAAACTTGTAGAAGACGTTCCGCTAGCCAACGTTTGGTTACTACCTGCATCTGCCACGGGTGCTTGGTTTGGAATTACGACACCACCTGAGGCTATCTCCAACCAGTTGATATTGAACCCTCCGCCAGTGATCGAAATTCGATAGTCGTTGCTGCCTGCAGGCAAAGTGACCGTCTGAGTGATGGGCTTCCAATCCTGCCAACCATTAGAACCTGACTCGCTCACATCTACGCTGCCATGATTCGTGCTCCCATTGTTGGTGGTGAGATCGAATGTACCTTGATTGTTTTGGCTAGCCACACGATAGGTGATCGTGTAGGTGCCTGACACAGGAATATTGATATTATCAAACTGAATCCAATCTCCCCCATCGATCCAACCTACATTTTGTCCGCCTTCTTGGCAGTCTTCGGTTTGGATGCCATTTTGCGAAGAATAATTCTCCGCCTCCAATCTCAACGGGAATGAAACAGGTGCCTGATCTACTGATACCGACACCGAGGATGGCGCACTGCTTTTGGAACCATCATTCACGACCAACTGAAATTCATAAGAATTGCCAGCACTTAGGCCAGATACGATTGGCGACTCAGCCGTAGCATCAGAAAGGCTCACCGTATTACCTGAAGTCTGTGTCCATGCATAAGTCAAAGCTGAAGGCCCGTTGTCCGAGTCGTAGCTGCCGCTTCCATCGAGCGTGGTCGATGTAGCACTGCTGGACAAGGACTGATCAACTCCCGCATCAGCTACTGGAGCGGCATTAGGTGCACCCGAAGTCAAGGTGAACGAATTTAAATTGACACTACCTCCACTAAAGTAAATCTGCATAACCTGCTCGCCCGCACTTAATTCAACGGCTTCCGCCTCCACGGTTTCCCACGCATTCCAATCGCCTGTAGCAGGAATATCGGTAGTCGCCAAGGTAGTGCCAGCTACCTTAAGTTGGATTTGACCTGTGTTTTCTGGGGTAGCTACTCGATAGGACAGATAGTAAGTTCCTGAACTGGACACATCCACGGTGTATTCCAGCCACTCGCCTTCATCCACCCATCCCACATTGTAATCCGAGTCTCCATCTACAGTTGCAGAAATATCTACATTACCCTCTCGGTAATCACCGCCATTGTTGCCATCTCCAGTATCAAAATAAGCTTGACCGGAACATCCTGCGTCAAAATTTTCGGCTTCGACCGTTCCAGGCAAATTGGCCGCTGTGCCCAAATAAGGACTTTGTGTGCCACCACAAGGTGTACATACCTGGAGGTTGACCCCACGAGGGCAAGAACCTACAGCTGTAACGATGTAAGAATAGCACGTTTCGTCAGAGAGTCCGCTGTCAACGTAAGACGTGCTATTTGCCGGTAAGGTGGCGATGGTAGCGCCGTTTCTAGCTACGGTATAGTGATCTTCACCATTGGCAGTATCTCCCCAGGTCAGGGTGATTTGGTTTGGTGTGGGTGTACCTCCATCCAAATTAGCTGGTGCTCCAAGATCACAAGGGGGCTTGGTGGCGTCATAATACCCTTCGTGCCAGATGATATCTGCAGATCCATTGGCAATATTGTTTTGTGCAAAATCGATCATATCCTCATAGAGAGAGGCTGGTGCGGTGCCGCCGCTATTTATAAATGACTTTAGACTTTCATAGGCCGAATTGGGCGGAATAGTCCACAGCGTTCTGTCGTGGGACATCTTCTTGAATGACCATGGGAAATAATCGACATTGTTGGCAATACACCAATCGGTCATCGCTCTGATATTGTATTCGTCCGCTTCTCCGTATTCTCCCATGATCAAAGGCACATCGAGCTTCGTCGCAATGGCTGCTCTTTCGTCCAGGACTGGGCCGTCGCCGGCATAGTTTCCTGAATAGTGGTGCAGCTGATAGACCAGATTGTTGTCCCAGCGACTGTTGATACCGGTAGAGTCCTGTGTCACTGGATCCATCCAATCTATTTTGGTCAGGTCGGAAGACCACCAAGAGCCTTCTGCTACGATGATGTGATTGTTGTCCACTTCTCTGATGGCATTTCTCATCTCTATGAGCGAACCCAACAGTTCATACTCGCGGTTAGGCTGCGGCACAGGCTCATTGATCAGATCATAGCCCCAGACTACGGGTTCGTTTTTGTAGTAGTTGGCAATATGCTTCCAGACCGTACTTGCGATTTGCACATTGTTTCCGTCCCAAAATTTGACAGAACTACGCACTTGATTAGGTGCCGCTTGCGAATTTACATTGTCGCTATGATCGCCCGGATTTTGATAACCTGGAGCGGCGTGCATGTCCAATAGCACATACATACCTTCATTGCGACAAAACTCAATCACTCGATCGAAGTACTGAAAACCATCATTTTTCAGCGCATCGTTCTCCCAAAACATATTGAAATGAAAAGGCACTCTAACCGAATTGTAGCCCAATGCCTTCAAATCTGAAATCCCTTGCTGAGTCAGGTAATTCATTCTCCACTGATGCTCAAACTCTTTGGCCTTGGCCATGTCGTTACCAAAAGCTTCACTCACGCTTTGCAGAAACTGCGAATGCGTTCTGTAGTTGAAGTCACCCATCATCAGGTAACCTTCCCATAGCAACCAATTCCCCAGATTCATGCCGCTGAAGTAAATGTCATTGCCATTTTCGTCTAAAATTTGCGTTCCGTCCGTGTGCACGAATTGTGCGGATACGGGACTACGCATGCAAAGAAAAGATAAGAGCAGCAGTAGCAGCACTCCACCTTTTCGCGATAATAAATGATACATGTTCGTCATATAATAGTAGTTTAGTTACAATTTGTATCGCCCCCAATGGAGCATTTGACTTTTCAAGTCAAAAAAATAAAAGGGGGGAGTATCGAACTTTGTGCTGCCTTATATAACTACCGCGAAGGCTAACTTTCTAATAGAGAACCGTCTGAATAGCCCTGGCCGGTATCTTCAGATTGGTCACTTGGTCGCCTACATAAAGTTTATATGTAATCTCTTCGTCACTTTCATTCATCACGATGGTCGCCATAGACTGGTCCTCGTTGCACCAGGTAGTCGCCATCAGCGTACTTCTGCTGGCCACAGTACTCACGCGCTGTGCTCCTGGTCTGATAAACTTCGAAAAATGCCCTATGTAGTAGTAGGACGGTGTGTATATCAACTCCCCTGTGCGCGTATCACCATGTATAGGCGCAAAACAAAAATTCTCCACATGATTAGGCCCGCCTGTCTGATCCAATAGAATATTCCAATCGGTCCAGCCAGCCGTACCATTGTTAAAATCATTGATCATGGACTTACCATATCTCTCGGCATTTGGCCAATATTGGTATTTGGCAGCGTCAAAGTTTTCATTGCATCCTTCAGTAAACATCAACTGCTTGTCAGGAAAAGATTCTTTCACTTTGCCCACATTTTCAAACTTGGGGTCTGATCCAGTCCAGGTTTCGTACCAATGAAAGCCCGTTCCCCAGACATACTTGGCTGCTTCAGGGTCTTCCAATATCGTATTGGCCCTATTGGTAATCAGGTCCCGATTGTGATCCCATACGATGATATTTTTATCACCAAGCCCCTCTTTTTGAAGGGTAGGACCCAAATGATTTTTAACAAAATCTCTTTCCTGACTGGCCGTGTAAATGCATGACTCCCAGCGCTGAGTAGCCATGGGTTCATTTTGTATCGTCAGCCCCCAAATCGGGATGTCCAAGGCTTCATATTCTTGAATAAATTTGGCGTAATACAGCGCCCAAGAATCATAATAGTCTGGCAGCAAACTACCGCCTTTGAGCATGTCTCCATTGGACTTCATAAAGGCAGGTGGCGACCAGGGCGAAACATAGGTCATCAACTCCCCACCGGCTTCTGCGATCGCACGCTTCATCATCGGTATTCGATACTCTAAGTCGTGGGAAATATTGAAAGTCTGCAACTCCTTGTCTCCGTCTGCTACATAGGTATAAGAATTCGGACTAAAATCGCAGCTGTGAATATGCGTCCTCAATAATGAATAATTAATGCCGTCTACGGAGTAATAGGCCTTGATCAGCTCATCTTGTTTGTCCTTTGGCAGTTTGGCAAAGGTTTCTGCGGAAGCATCTGTGATTGCGCCTCCTATGCCTACAAACTTTTGAAAACGTTTGTTAGGATTTATAAAAATAGAAAGCTCTGTTTCGAGTGGTTGTTTTCCTGGCTCAAATATTTGATTTCCCATATCGGCCAATCGTAAATCTGTATCCTTAGCAGTGAGAAAAACCTTAGCTTCTTTTAAAGTTATTGACAGATATTGATTTTCTTTTCTGGAATCTATGGACTTGGATGCGCAAGCATTAAAGAAAATAAAGGCAAGTAGAAAGTAAATTGTATTTTTCATGTTTTTATTATTCATTCCATACATAAGTAGCAACAGATCCGGCATCCAAGACGGTTGAGAATTGGACATCACCCTGGTCTACGTTGATTGTTTTGGTGGACTCACCATTGTTTAGCACGATGAGAACCACTTGACTATCTTCGGTTTTGAAAGCCACATTGGAGATATCTCCGTCGCTATTCGAGAGAATTCGAATACTGCCAGGCCGCACGTATCTAGACGCATGCGCCACCACATAGTATCCTGCATTGTAAGTGACATTGTCGCCATCTATCGTGATGCCCCCCAGGCACTGATCACATCCTCCATCGGTGTAAGGTTCGAGGTTGGGGTCTGATGAGAGGTTCCATTCGATCACATTTTTACTCCAGTTTCTGGTAGCTCCGATGATCAATTCTCGAACGTGCCACTTCAAATCGCCCGAAAAATTGCCCGGCGCACCGAACCACTGCTCTGTGAAATAGATATTCTTTTCCGGATAGGCGTTTCTCACTTGAGTTAGCGCACTGATATCACCACCATATAAGTGAAATCCAGATCCATCCACGTATTGATAGGCCTCCTCATCGGCCAAGATCGTCATTGGGTAATCCGGTCTATCTGCATTGTGATCATATAGGATGATTTTGGTGTCGATATTTCTTTCTTCAAAAGTGGGCCCCAAGGCTGTTTTTATAAAAGCCAACTGTTCTTCAGCTGACATGCTCATGCTAGGGTTGTTGCCAGGATGCAACGGCTCATTTTGCACAGACATACTTTCAATAGTGATATTTTCAGTTGCCATCGCTTCTATGTACTTGGCCAGGTAGAGCGCGTAAGAATCATAATATTTCTCCAGTAATTGGCCACCCTTGCTAGATCCATTGGTCTTCATCCAAGTGGGTGGTGACCAAGGCGTCGCCATGATTTTGAGGTCAGGATTGATCGCTAAAATTTCTTTCAATATGGGTATCAAGTGGGTTCGATCTGGTTCTATGGAAAATTGTTCTTGCATTTCGTCCGTCTCGCCATCAGGTAAATCATTGTATGAAAATACTGATTCGTCTAGGTCAGAAGCTCCGATGCTGATTCGGATATATGAAATACCAATAGATTCGCCTGTAGTGGCAAAGAGCCTGTTGAGTAGCTGCGCCCGAGCGGCATCTGACATACTGTTGAGATGCAAGGCACTTCCTCCAGTAACGGCAAAACCAAATCCGTCAATTTCTTGATACACTTCAGAGTGATCAATGGTGATTGTATAATTGGCAGTCTCTAAAGGAAAATCTATGCCCGCTTCCTGCAGTGCAAATTTTTGTGTTGCGTTGGAAGTGGTGAGATACATCTGTACCTCTGGGATTTCGCCGACTGGTGGCTCAACCACAGGCGGTTCAAATTCCTCTTCAACTTTATCTTTACATTTCTGATTGGAAAACCCAATAAGCAGCAAGAAAACAAGCAATCTAATTTTCATATTTTTCTATTAAACTGGCGGACAAGATGCCCGCCAGTATTCAAACAATTTTACTATTTGAGGTTATATTAAAGTGCTTCTTTGATCTCAACATTGTCAAGAAATAACCCATCACCAAATCCTGCAGTTTCGCCTTCTGGTGCCCATCCTGATCCTACCTTAAATACCAAGAATATCGAATTATTTGTAGACAATGAGTCTGTAGGAGGAGTAAACATACCCTCAGCATCTAGCATTTGATCATAGGCATTGGCGGAAGTGCATCCTCCTGCTATTTCCATGATGTCGCCTGCAAAAGGACTTGCAATACAATCCTCTCCTTCTCCATATCCCTTAAGTGCTACCTGAGTATATTTGATATCATCTTCTACAACTGGTTCTGCTTTGAGCATGTATACTTCAAACCAAGTGGCTGTAGTACCAGAAGTACTGCTGACATCTGCACTGAATTTGTAAGTTTTACCTCCTTCAAGAGCTACTTCCTGGTAAAGCATATAATTAGAGTACTCATTTGGCGTAGGGTCTTCTCCTTCTATCTCGGGCGGCGTAGAACTGCTCAAAAACACCATCGATGTATCGTTGAATGCATGGTTCATCACATTGTCATCACCACCCCAAAGGCTGGCCAACGTCCAAGCTGAGGCGTCACTCATATCTCCTGCTGTAACCAAATTGGGACCAAAACCAGACACTGTAATGTTTTGTTCCAAAGCATCTGATCCTCCTTCATTAGAAACGGTAAGCGTGACGGTATAAGTACCACTAGCAGTATAGGTGTGTGTGGCATTTTCTGTAGTTACCAATTCTGAATCATCACCAAAATCCCAGCTGAATGTTTCTCCGCCTACAGAAGTGCTGGTAAACGTAACAATGAGGTTGTTATCCTCATTTTTTTCCATAGAAAATCCTGCAATTGGCTCGTCTACTATTGGTGTATTCTCGCCCTCATCGTCGCCACAAGAGATCAATAATGAGCACATCAAAAATGCCATTAAGTACACGCTGTTTTTTAGTAAATTTTTCATAATCATAAGTTTTAATATTTAGTTTTCGTATTGTAAGAATCACCAAGACTGGTGATCGTTTCTTATTTCAGGTTAGGGTTTCTATCAAGTTCTTCTTGAGGGATGGGTAAGTAGATTTTGCTGTCATCCATAGCATAATCGAAAGGTTGGCCAGTCCTCAAATCGATTTCTACTAGTGAAGACATTGTATTCACTACTTCACCAAACCGAACGAGATCATCCCAGCGCTGACCTTCCTGTGCCAATTCCAATCTTCTTTCTTTGAGAATAGCACTCATCATGACACTTTGACTAGCCTGGTCGGCCGCAGTTAGGTTTGCCAATCCCACTCGATTTCTTATTTTGTTTACTTCTTGTGCTGCTTCGCTCAGCCTGTCCAACCCAGCTAAGGCTTCCGCTTTGAGTAAAATAATATCACCGAGTCTAAATAAGTAGAATCTATCTGCACTGGCCCAGCCATCAGCATTTTTCCATTTGTAGGCGAATGGAATAGAGCTGCCTGTGGCATTTCCCCAGAATTCGTCCACCCATGAAACTGTTTCGAAGATGACAGCCGCATTGAGTCGCGTGGCGTCGCCTTCTGCATTATATGCGTCGATCAAGTTGTGCGATGGGGTCGTAAATTTTCTCCAAGTATCTCCTGAAATAGAGGGTGGCAAATGCATCTGTGGACCCCAGGTGCCTTCTGCACCTCCGAGGAATTGTACTTCCATGATCGACTCGTCATTGTTGTAATGATTGCCATCGAACAAGTGCTCATAGTTGATCAATCGATAGCCCGCTGCACTGGCCTCCACTGCTTCTGCATGGCTCAAAGCACTCGCATAGTCCTTGACCGGACGCTGTAGATAAGCCTTGGCAGCCAAGGCATGTGCTGCACCCGCTGTAGCTCTCGCTTTGTTGACGCTGGCATCACTGCCATACGTGTCAGGTAAGAGCGAAATGGCCAGATCCAAGTCAGTAATGATTTGGTCATAAACTTCTTCTTGTGTGTTCTTTACGGGTCTAATTTCACTCGGGTCTGTCGAAGAGGTGAACTTGTCCATAATCGGCACGTCGCCCCAGCTGGTCACCAAGGTATAGTGGTGGTAAGCACGCAGGAAATAAGCCTCTCCCATGATTTGATCTCTACGAGTCTCACTCAAAACAGGGTCTGATACCAATGGCGCCCGCTCCAATACCATATTCGCTTTGGCAATGGCGTTGTATATATTAGACCAATCTTCAAACAATCGAGAATTGGTAGGCGTAACAGTCAACCAATCAAATTGAAATATTTCAGGATTATCACCACCTGCATAGTGATTGTCCGATCTGATATCTTGAAACATTACCTTGTCCCAAGCATAATACTGAGAAGATTGAAACGATTCATAGGCACCAGTGAGTGCTGCTTCAATTTGTCCAGCATTGTCATAACCTACTTCCGTGGTCTCTTCCGAAATGGGTTCAAGATCCAAGAAATCGTTACAACTTGTCATTGTCATTAGTCCACAGACTATGATTGTGTTTATATATTTTTTCATCACTTTTTCGATTTGTATTATTAAAAAGTAAGACTTAGACCGGCGATAATATTTCTCGTCTGAGGATAGGTACCGAAGTCAATTCCCTGAGCGGTATTGCTATAACCAAAGGCATTTACTTCAGGATCGAAGCCACTGTATTTAGTGAAGGTGAACAGGTTTTCGCCAGTCAAATACACTTTGAGTCCGGTGAGTTTGATTTTGGATAATAAGGTGCGTGGTAAGTCATAACCTATAGTCACCGTCTTGATCCGCAAATAGGATGCATCCTCGATAAATCTTGTGGATATTCTGGAGTTGTCTGTATTGCCCCAGCTCGATCTTGGAATGTCAGTAATATCACCGGGCTGCTTCCATCTATCTAACACTGCGGCCGACTGATTTTTAGGATCGGTCATGCCCTCGATATCCATTCTCGAAGCATTCAAAATGTCATTGCCATATGAGCCTTGTAGGAAAACCAATAATGAAATGCCTTTGTAGGAAAAAGTATTGGTCATACCATAAATAAAGTCAGGGTTGGCATTGCCAATGATCCGTCGATCGTCGGCAGTAGGCGCGAATGTGCTGCCTTCGTCTTGTCCGATGTAAAAAGCATCTCCAGTCGCCGGATCTACTCCACCATAAACGTACCCATACAAAGTTCCCAACGGCTCGCCTTCTCTGACTAAACTAGCCTCACCTCTGCCTGCGACATTGCCATCAAAGATCTCTTGTCCAACGATATCCAATACTTCATTTCTGTTGAAAGACAAGTTGATATCAGTATTCCACCTAAACTCAGTATCCACGTTGACAGCGCTCAAGACAAACTCTAAACCTCTGTTTTCTAGTGACCCAATATTTTGAATCGCATTATCGAAACCTGTAGTACGTGGTAGTGGAGCATTGAGCAACAAGTCACTTGTCCGCTTGCGATAGGCATCGATGGTCAGCCCCACTCTATTGTTCCATACGGCTACGTCAACTCCAAAATTGATTTGGTTAGACTCTTCCCACTTCAAGGTAGAATTACTAATAGAAGCAGGGAAAGTACCGGGCTGCGGACTACCCCCAATAGGGTAATTAGCGCCACTGCCTACGAGTCCGAGATAGGAGTATCGATTGGCATCGTCTAGTTGGTCATTTCCCACGATCCCCCATCCAGCTCTTAACTTCAAATCGCTAATCAAACTAGAACTTTTCAAGAAAGTCTCTTCAGACAGTCTCCATCCGGCAGATACCGAAGGAAAAAAACCCCATCTATTCTCCGGGCCAAAAACACTAGATCCATCTGCTCTAAAGTTGGCTGTCAGTAAATATTTGTCATCGAAATCATAAGTCAGTCTACTGATATAAGACTGATTTGCTTTTTCGGATTTACTAGCCGTGGCTTCAATTAATTCAGACCCAGCGTTCGGTGTATGTATACCATTACTCGAGAAATTTTGCGTAACAACTCTATTGTCTTCCCAAAGAAACTTTTGCTGCACAGCTCCAACCAAGACTTCCAAATTACTCTTCCCTAGAGATTTTTTATAGCTCAGCGTATTATCTATGATATAGTATCTGGACTTGTTTGTATTATTTTCTGCACGCCCGTTGAGCGCTTTTCCATAACTAGTCAGATAAGGATCCAGGAAGTAATCGTAAATCCCATCCCCATGGTCAATTCCTATATTTGATTTAAAAGTGAAGCTCTCCAGAAATGAAATTTCTGCGTAGGCATTGGCTAAAAGTCTATTATTTTTATACTGCCTGTCCGATCCGTCGGTACTTGCCAGTGGGTTCTCCCAATTTTGAAAAGGGTTGCTAGTAAATGACCCATCTGAATTATAAATATCAATAATTGAGGGGGTAGACAATGCTCCAAGCAGCACTCCTCCTTGGTTTACACTAAGGTTGTCCGTAACGTCTACATCTGAATAGCTCGTATAGGCAGTACGTGTTCCCACTTTTAGCCAGTCATTGACTTGATGATCTAGGTTTACTTTAAAATTAGCCCTGTTCATTTCTGAACTTCTTACCGCACCTTTTTGATCTGTCCAGCCTCCTGATATGTAGTAATTGGTTTTATCGTCTTTGCCAGAAATAGACAGTTGATAATTTTGAGACACCCCTCTTTGGAATATTTCATCTTGCCAGTCAGTATTGGCAGTGTAGTTGGCCCAATCAGTATTCTGCCCCATCTCCTGCATCAGCTCGATATAGTCTCTACTGCCTAGTACATCTTGTTTTTTCCATACTTCAGAAAACCCTCCATAGGCATTGAAAGCGATTTGGGTTTGCTCCGATGTACCACTTTTGGTGGTAATAAGCACTACCCCATTGGCGCCTTGCGCTCCATAGATGGCTGCCGATGAGGCGTCTTTCAATATTGAAATAGAGGCTACATCTGCCGGATTTATTGATCTTGTATCCGTAGTAGGCACACCGTCAACTACATAGAGCGGCTCACTACTGGCATTGATAGAATTGGTACCTCTAATCCTCAAATTCAATCCTTGTGATGGCTTTCCACTACTAGACATCACTTGCACACCTGCTGCCTTTCCCTGTATGAGTGAACCAATTTGTGTATTGGGTCTGAGGGTCAAATCCTCGTCACCAACTACGGCAATAGATCCAGTCACATCCTTTTGCTCCTGCGAGCCATAGCCCACCACAATGATTTCGTCTAGCGCTATTACGTCTTCTTCCAAACTAACTTTGAAGTAACTCTGCGTACCAACAGTCAGCGTTTGGCTCACGTAGCCTATAGCACTTATCACGATTTGATCCGTTTCTTCGAATTCGTAATTGAGTTCGAAGGTGCCATCGAATTGAGTAATAGTACCTGAAGTACCACCTAGAATTTGAATTGTCACCCCTGGGATTCCTTCTCCAGTAGGGTCTAGAATTTCTCCTTTGATGAGAGTCTGCGCCCATGCAGCAGACACTTGCAAAACCACGATCATCGTGGCTCCAATAATCGTCTTTAGTAATCGTCTTTTATCCATGCTTTTAGTTTTGTATCTCAGTTCTGGCCAATTGATCAACGGCGATCCATTGACCTTCACAAATAAGGCTGAGTAAAAAGCTGAATACCAGCGTCGGTGGCTAAAAAGTGGATGATAGTGGATCTAAAAAAATCCTTACCAACTGATTTTCAATAACATACATGAAATATGCTTTTCGGAAAAAGTGGACTAAATAATCAGGAAATATGTGAGATAAATCTAAAAAGGGAATAATATCAGCTAAACTGAAGGTACCGACTGTTAAGTATATCAGCCTGTGAAGGCGTCGATTTTCATAATTCGATTTTCGAATTCTTCTCTCGGGCTGACAGCTTTATTTTTGACTTTGGCTCTATAATTATAGATGGTATTTACTGAGTAGCGAAGTAGCTTCGAAATTTGAGAACTGTCATCAATGCCCAGACGGATCAAGGCGAATATTCTCAATTCGGTATTGAGCTCTTCTCCTTTTTTCAATATGATTTTTTGATCTTCTTCTAACAGATCGTTCACCCGGTCGACGAAATCTGGATAGATATGGAGAAAAGTAGTATCGAAGGTCTTGTAAAATTCCTCAACCTCCGCGTCAATAAATTCTTGAGAACTGGCCCGAGCCATCAGTTTATCAAACTTTCTGGTAGACACCAACCTTTTCACCATGCGCTGGTAATTTTCCAGTTTATCAATAAACTCAGAGCAGATATTAAGGAAATTGGCAATGTACTGTTCTTTGACCTTATCCGATTCTACCAATTTAGCATTAAGGCTTGTTAGGTTTTGATTAGAGTTGCTCAACTCCTCATTCAGCACTTTCAAAGAATCATTGGCCATATGCAAGGCATTTCGCGTAGAGCGAACCTTCTTCACCTGACGAAAAGTACTGTACAATAAGAAAGCAAGTACAATGAATAAAATACTGATCACAAGCAAATAGCGCTTCAAATCATGGTTTTGCTCATTGATGATATTTTGATAGGCATTGGTGATCAGAGGTAAAATATTAGAGATCTCAACAAATCGCAGGCGCGAATTGAAATACTCGGCATCTTGTGAAGAAAATTGAATGTACTTATAGGCTTTTTCAATTTGACCGTTTTCATATAGGAGCAAAGAGAGCTTCGTGAGCGAGGCGTGATCTTTGATCGAGGCCTGTATGTCTGAACACGCCGAAAGAATGAGATATTTGATCTGATTTTCCACCTGGCCTTTCAGCTCATAAATCAACGACCGCTCGAACGCCACCATAGCATATTGTGAGGTGCCCATTTCAAGATTTTCAAACCTTCTACGATTGATGTCCTCACACAAACCCAATTGACGAGAGTCGCGAAACTCCTTCTCTTGAATCGCCAAAAACTCCGGAGAGTCTTTGCTTAGAATATCTGTCAACGAATCCGAATAGGCTCTATAAAGCGCATCGTATGTCGTTCGGTTCTTCTCCAGCGAAGTATAAAATGACAAATCCTCGTAGATTTTACGATACACATTGTAGTAGCGAATTTTGCCGGTTTTGTCCAGCGCCCTTTCGTTCACCTGGCTGATGATGTCTATACTCTCCTTGTACGCCCCAGACTTCACGAAGAGGGTGGCCTGGATCAATATAGTTTCGTTGAAGGCCTCGGGGTTATCTAATATACTCTGGTCGCTCAAGTTCACATCGATGTAGTGCAAAGTAGAGTCAAAACTAAATATAGAATATTCGGAGATCAGCCGATTGATGACGTGATGCCTTTCGGAAATGCTGATTTCTTCGGAGGCCAAAATGGTTTTGAGATTATTAATTCTGGATAGCTTCGCAGCTTCGTATTCTGCTCGATTGGCCATTTTAGACTCGAGTAGCTGATACAACGAATCCAAATTATCCGATCCATATATTTGCGTAAAGCAAACAAAGCATAAAATGACAGTTACTACTTTTCTCAATGAATGGCTGCTTAAATGTGATCCAAGAAGTACAAATGTGTCATTTTAATCTGAAAAATCTAAATTCATTTTTCTCATCAAATGATTGAAAGTCTGATCAAGAGCATGAGATTGAAAATATAAATCCAGCTTGAAAATAAATATTCATCACTTAATTCAAATCCAAAAGGCCACTTGTCTCCGTATCTACTGAGACAATGTGGCCTTTTTTAATAGTCAAAATGAGTTAAACCATTGATAGAATTTATTAACTCAGCAAAACCGTTTAAATTTAAGAACGTAGGATTGTGTGTTCATACATATATTTGAACGTCAATCAAAACTAATGGAAGAGTCACCGACCAAAAACAACTATTCCACTCAAGCCAAGGATAAAATCTTCAATGAAGAATTTATGCCTAACATCCGTGCTATGTACAACTTTGCCCACCGCCTTACCTATGATGAAGACGATGCCAAAGACCTCGTACAAGACACCTTCATGAAATCATACCGGTTTATTAATTCCTTTCATCAGGGAACTAATGCAAAAGCATGGCTGTTCAGAATCATGAAAAACAGTTTCATCAACGACTTTCGAAAGAAAAGCAAACAACCTACGAAGGTTGATTATCAGGAGGTGGAAGGTTATTACAATTCTGAAGGCACTCAAAAATCAGTTACAACGGATTTGAGAGTAGATACAGTAAAAAACCTCATAGGGGATGAGATAACCAACGCTCTTGCTGCCTTGGATGTAGACTTTAGAACTGTTATTATTCTTTGTGACTTGGAAGGTTTTACCTATGAAGAAATGGCTAAAATATTGGACATTCCAATTGGCACTGTACGGTCCAGACTTCATAGGGCAAGGAATTTGTTGAAAGAAAAATTGCAGTCTTATGCGCAGAGCATGGGATATTAATAATTAGATTTGCCGCAATTGTGAGCTTAAAAAGATTAATACATGAGATGAAATTCCGAACAGGAATGGCCAAATGCACTGAGTATGTTGACTTAGTTCAATTGGTTTTAGATGGTGAAGCCAGTCGTTCTCAGGAAGTATATCTCAAAAGGCATCTTAAAATGTGTTTGAAGTGTCTAGAGCATTACAAACTTGATCAAGAAATAAGGAAGCTTGTACAGTTGAAGTTAGCTAGCAAAGAAGTACCTGAAGGACTAGCTGATACCATTAGAACCAAAATCGCAAAATCTGCTTAATACATGCATAAAGGCAAAGCCATAATTTTTTCTGCTCCATCGGGGTCAGGGAAAACGACCATAGTAAAACACATCCTTTCTCAATTTCCCAACATTGAATTTTCAATTTCTGCATCGACAAGAGACAGAAGAGGACGAACAGAAACCAATGGTAAAGACTATCATTTTTTAACCCCAGACGAATTCAAGAATAAAATAGACAATAATGAATTTGTAGAATGGGAAGAAGTCTATGAAGGCAATTTTTACGGGACACTTAAATCTGAAATTGATAGAATTTGGAAAAAGGGTCATCATGTCATTTTTGATGTAGATGTAAAAGGAGGAATTAGCCTGAAAGAATACTTTGGTGATGACGCCCTTTCCATTTTCGTAAAAGTCTTGGATGAATCCGTACTAGCCGAACGTCTTAAAGATAGAGGTACAGAAGACGAAGCCAGCTTATCCAGAAGACTTTACAAAGCTAAATTTGAGATGTCATTTGAGAATAAGTTCGACGTAACTCTAGTGAATGACAAACTGGAAGACTCATTTGAGAACGCTGAAAAAATGATCAGCGACTTTTTGAAGTAAATTTGGACTTATGAGAGTCGGATTGTTTTTTGGTTCATTCAACCCCATTCACATGGGACATATGATCATTGCTCAAACCATGCTGGACAGTGGGCATATTGATGAACTTTGGTTCGTGATTAGCCCCCAAAACCCATTCAAAAAGAACAAAAACCTTCTTCATGAATTCGATAGGTTGGACATGGTGGATGCTGCCATATCCGAAAACTCTAAATTTCGAACCTCTGATATAGAATTTAACCTACCCAAGCCTAGCTATACTGCACACACTCTAGCAGTCCTCTCTGAAAAGAATCCAGACAAAGAATTTTCACTAATCATCGGAGGAGACAATCTAGCTTCCTTTCACAAATGGAAGAACTATCAAACCATTTTAGAGCATCATGAATTATTGGTATACCCTAGGCCAGCAGATCAGAAGCCTCAAATTGAGATCACTGATCGTATCCATTTTGTGGAAGCACCCTTATTGGATATATCAGCTACCTTCATTCGTTCGAACATAAAAAATGGGCACTCGATCAAATATCTAGTACCCACTGAAGTTGAAGACTTTATTGCTAGAAAAAAGTTCTATCAATAATTAAATCGTCATAATATCTTTTTCCTTAGCTACTACGAGCTCATCAATTTTAGCTACATGACTGTCCGTCAATTTCTGAACGTCACCTTCGGCTCCTTTCACGGCATCTTCTGATACACCTTCCTTTACCAAAGCCTTCAATGAATCGTTAGTATCTTTTCTCACATTTCGAATACTGATTTTCCCATTTTCGGCCTCAGCCCTCACTTGTTTCATCAAATTCAACCTTCTTTCTTCCGTCAGAGGAGGGATATTTATTCTGATCTGTTCACCATCATTTTGAGGATTAAGACCAAGGTCACTGTTGATAATTGCCTTTTCTACGTCAGCAATAATGCTTTTCTCGAATGGCTTAACTGACAATGTCCTTGCATCTGGCGTACTCACTACTGCCACCTGGTTGATTGGAGTCATGGCACCATAGTACTCAACCATCAAACCATCCAACATATTGGGCATGGCTTTTCCAGCTCTTATTTTTCCAAGTTCATGATTACAGTGACTAACAGATTTATCCATTAATTCTTTGGCTTCAGCCAAAAACATTTCTATTTCTTCCATGACTATATTCGATTATTTCAGTGATTGCTCCAAAGATAATAATTTCAGCAACTTTGTTTTATGAGATCAAAGTTCCAACTTCTTCACCAGCTATGATAGCTTTCAAATTTCCTTTTTTATTCATGTCAAACACGATAATTGGCAAGTTGTTTTCTTGACAAAGTGTAAATGCAGTCATATCCATCACATTCAATCCCTTTTCATAAACATCCTGAAAGCTGATACTTGGAAATTTAGTTGCTGAAGCGTCTTTCTCTGGATCGGCAGTATAAACACCATCGACTCTGGTTCCCTTCAACACTACATCAGCTTCCATTTCAATGGCTCTTAAACTGGCTGTTGAGTCCGTTGTAAAATATGGATTGCCAATACCGGCACCAAAAATTACTATTCTACCTTTCTCCAGGTGACGAACAGCACGCCTTTTGATAAATGGCTCACATACTTCTTCGATTTTAATCCCAGACATCAATCGGGTGTAAAGCCCAGTTTTTTCCAAAGCCGATTGTAAGGCCATGGCGTTGATCACGGTTGCCAACATACCCATGTAGTCTCCCTGAACTCTATCAATTCCAGATTCTTCGGCTTGCACACCTCTAAAAATATTGCCTCCACCAATGACAATTGCGATCTCCACTCCCAGGTCCTTGACCTCCTTAATTTCGTTCACATATTGTTCTAGTCTAGTAGCATCTATACCATATTGCTTATCCCCCATTAGGGCTTCGCCACTTAACTTCAACAATATTCTTTTATACTTCATCGGTGATTTGTGATTATCGTGTTAAACAAAAATTTCACAAAGATAGGAGGGAATTCGACACTTGGTATTTATAAGGAAAGTAAAATTTTACCTTTTTCTACACTATCACCTTTTGTTGCATGCAATCCAGAAACCACACCATCTGCAGGGCATTTAATCACGTTTTCCATTTTCATTGCTTCCAAGATCAAAAGGTGATCTCCCTTTTTCACTTCTTGGCCTTCAGAAACTAATACGTCAATTATCAGTCCTGGCATAGGCGCTTTTACATCTTTAGCTCCAGCCTGACCAACTGATTCCATACCTAGTTTTGCCAATAACAAATCCAGGTTGTCCTTAACACTTACTGTATAGGGCGTATTGTTTACTTTAACCTGTACGGTTTTTTCTTCCTTATCAATTGATATGACCTTTGTTTGATAAGATTTATTGTTCACCAGAAAATGAAGGTCTCCGTTTCCTGACTCGGCTACATCAAACTTGAATGACTGGCCATTGAGTAAATATTCCTCTTTCTGCTGATCAATTTCAAATGTGTGTTCTCCTATTTGGGCTTTTTTCATTATTGTGCTGTTTGAGCCAAAAATAACTGCCTTGACTCAAACCACAATAACTCAGGAGAAATTTATCCAAGTTGAATCGGGCGACTCATACTCTCATCCAAAGAAATAAATGTCTCAGTTCGATCGATGCCATCCACCTTCTGAATCTTGTCATGCAACACTTCTCTCAAATGATTAGTGTCTCTACAATGAATTTTGATGAAAATGTTATAATTACCTGTGGTATAATGAATCTTCACTATTTCAGGTATCTCCCTTAATTTATCTACCACTGTATCATAGAGTGAACTCTTCTGCAAATAAATCCCTAAGAAGCAAGTTACATCAAAGCCTAGTTTAGAGTAATCCAACTGTAAGGTTGTTCCTTTTACTACACCGAGCTCTTCCATTTTTTTCATGCGTACATGGACTGTACCGCCAGATACGTAAACCTTCTTTGCAATTTCAGTATAAGGTGTCTTTGCATCCAACATGAGGTGGGAAAGAATCTTCAAATCCACATCATCAATTTCATAATTTTTCGGCATGATTCAATACTGATTTTATTAATTATTCAACAATATTAATAATATATTAAATGATATGTAAATATTTTGCCATTTTTATATGATATTTTTAATATATCAGGGCTTTTCTTAATTTTACATTATCAAAACAAACGAAAAGACGTTCTTTTGTTTAATACTGTAGGGTGATGAAACAGGCAGCCATGCCCTCCTATCTCGGGGGTGGAGATTCGGGATAAATCGCTCCTTGCGACTAACTGCTCCGTGGAGGTTCGAATCCTTCTCCTACAGCTATCATTTTTGGGTTAATGTTGTTTAATGAAAGAGTCTGGTTTTTCCAGACTTTTTTCATTTATGACCTTTTGGTCCTAAAAACCCTCATTACAACGCTCCTTATCGTTAACGATGTATAATTCGCAATTTGAACACCCTAAACCAACACTCAATTACGATATTATCAATAAATGTAGCAACAAAATAAATGATATCTATTTATTCGCTCATTTTTATGAAATATTTTCAACATTCAAGTGGTTTTACTACCTTTGAATTATCAAAACAAACGAAAAGACGTTCTTTTGTTTAATACTGTAGGGTGATGAAACAGGCAGCCATGCCCTCCTCTCTCGGGGGTGGGGATCTGGGACAAATCTCAACTTGAGACTAACCTCTCCGTGAAGGTTCGAATCCTTCTCCTACAGCTATCATTTTTGGGTTAATGTTGTTTAATGAAAGAGTCTGGTTTACCAGACTTTTTTCATTTCTACCTATTTGTAATTAAAAGTACCATTCACTTTTTTGATAATTCCACTGTCATTAAGCATCTTTAGAAGATTTTTATGTTTTCATCCAGATTAGAGATGAAAACTATCTTCACGCATTAACAAAACAAAATGGCTACGCATAATTGGTTTCAACATTACCCTAAGGGAGTACCTCATACTATCAACCCTGATGAATACAAATCTCTCCCGGATCTATTCGAAACAGGTTTTAGTAAATATCAGGACTTACCAGCCATGGAAAACATGGGCAAATGTTTTGCCTATAGTGAACTAAATGAAAAGGTAGATCAATTTGCTGCTTTTTTACAGAACCACACGAACCTAGAAAAAGGAGATCGAATTGCCTTGCAAATGCCAAACCTCTTGCAATATCCCATTGCCATGTTCGCTGCACTAAAATGCGGTCTGGTTGTGGTCAATACAAATCCTCTTTATACACCTGATGAAATGAAGCATCAGTTCAATGACTCTGGAGCCAAAGCCATTGTAATCCTTGAGAATTTTGCATGCAATCTTGAAGAGATTCTATCTGATACTTCAATAGAAACAGTCATTACTACCGAAATCGGAGATTTACTTGGAGGGCTTAAAAAGACCATCACCAATTTTGTAGTAAAAAGAATCAAAAAAATGGTTCCTCCATTTTCATTGCCCAATGCAGTCAAATTCAACGATGCATTGAAACTTGGTCAATCTAGTTCGTTTCAACGTGTTGAAGTTACGGGTGATGACCTCGCATTTCTTCAGTACACCGGAGGTACCACTGGTGTTTCTAAAGGCGCCATGTTGTCCCACAGAAATTTAGTAGCCAATCTCGAACAGGTCTGCGCATGGATGAGTATTATGCTTGAAGAAGGAAAAGAAACGGTCATCACAGCCCTACCTCTATATCATGTTTTTGCCTTGACCTGCAACTGTCTGGTCATGTTCAAATTAGGTGCTAAAAATGTGTTAATCACTAACCCTAGAGATATGCCTGGCTTTGTGAAGGAACTAGGTAAACATCAGTTCTCTGTTATTACAGGAGTAAATACATTGTTTAATGGGTTACTTAACCAACCAAAGTTCTCAGCATTGGATTTTTCAAAACTGAAAGTAGCATTTGGTGGAGGAATGGCTGTTCAAAAAGTAGTTGCTGAGAAATGGTTGAATACTACAGGAGCACCATTAGCTGAAGGTTACGGGCTAACAGAAACTTCTCCAGTATTGACTACAAATCCACTAGATGGAACAGATCGTGTGGGCACTATTGGTCTCCCCATCCCAAGCACTGAAATCATCATGCTTGATGACGATGGCAATGAAGTAAAACAAGGAGAGCCAGGAGAGCTTTGTGCCAAAGGTCCACAAGTGATGAAGGGATATTGGCAAAGACCTGAAGATACTGCCCAAGTGATGCATGGCGAATGGTTCAAAACGGGAGACATCGCAACCATAGACGGTGATGGTTTTATCCGAATAGTGGACAGAAAAAAGGAAATGATTTTGGTGTCAGGATTTAATGTTTATCCAAATGAAATTGAGGATGCAATTGCCAGACATGAAAAGGTATTGGAAGTGGGTGCCATTGGTGTTCCTGATAAAAAATCTACCGAAGCAGTTAAAGTATTTATTGTCAAAAAGGACTCATCACTAACCGTGGAGGAGGTCAAAGCCCATGCTCATGAAATATTGACTGGCTACAAATGTCCTAAACACGTCGAGTTCACATCGGAGTTACCTAAATCCAACGTGGGTAAAATATTGCGAAGAATACTGAAAGAACAAGATGCAAAGATTAACAATTATGATTAACCCCAGATACAGCAGAATTAACACTTTCTTTTAGTTTTGCCTTTTGATATATCTAAAATAATTAATCTCAACTTTATGAAGCCATATATTTTTATTATCCTACTATCCTTGCCCATAACTTTATTGGCACAAACAGACACCACCTACTGGAACAAAGGTGGTAAGTTCGGAATCAATTTTTCTCAAGCTACACTCACCAACTGGGCAGCTGGCGGTGGAAATACTGTAGCGGGATCTGTGTATTTCAACTATATAGTCGATTATCAAAAAGGTAGTATACTCTGGCAGAATACTATTGACATGGGTTTAGGGTGGATTAAAGAAGCCAGATCTGAGCAGCAAAAAGCTGACGATAGATTAGTACTTACATCAAGTTTTGGCAAAAGGTTAATCCCAAACAATAAGAAATGGTTTTATAATGCTACTGTAGATTTTAGAACTCAATTCCTTGAAGGATATGACCCAGAAAAGGATCCGAACCAAAATAAACCAATTTCCAAATTTATGGCCCCAGGTTATCTCATGACCTCTATTGGTATCGATTGGAGACCAAATGACAACTTCAATCTAACGCTAAGCCCAGTCACTGGAAAATTTACATTTGTACAAGACGATTCACTCTCTGCTGCGGGGGCTTTTGGTGTAGATCCAGGGGAAAAATTTCGTGCTGAGTTTGGTGCCAGTTTGAAGGCCAGTTACAATAAAGAGATTTTTGAAAATGTTCAATTTACTTCCAATCTTCTTCTGTTTTCAGACTACATGGACAATCCAGGCAAAATAGATGTGAACTGGGAAAACATACTCAACTTAAAAGTCAATAGCTGGCTATCGGCTAATATATATAATCAAATCATCTATGATTATGATATTAAGTTTTATGAGGTTGATTCCAATGGAAATGACATCCTATCGACCGCAACAGATAAATGGCAATTCAAAAATATCATTAGTCTAGGCCTTGCAGTTCAATTTGGTGGAAAGAGGGGCTAGTTAATTAGCTCTCATCAAAAAAAGGGATTTGACTAATAGTCAAATCCCTTTTTTTATTAAAATGTCTGTCCTTCAGCATACGTCCGATAAGAAACTTTAGCAGGCGATTGTATGACAAACAACTTAGCAGACGTCGAAAAATCTATAGTCAGTTGTGACTCTTCTCTAAGTACCAAAAAGTCATTAGGAACAACAGAGCCATAACCAGTTTGTCCTTCACCTTCTAGCACATATACCGTATAAATAGAGTCGCTATCCAAATCCATTTTCCAGCTTCCGGATATATTAGAAACTTCCCTAATCTCTACTCCTTCAGTATCAATTTTCATAGGAGAACCCTCTCCTATTATGGTTTTAATACTTCCGTTACCAGTTTCAGTCACTGGAAAATCTGAAGCCGTAATATCTGAGTAAGAAGCCTCTTTTTTAAGTGACTTCGTTAGATCAGGATCAAACCAAATTTGAAAGAACTCTCCACCTGGAAGCACTTTTTCTGCATGAGAAATTCCATTTCCCGCTCTGATCACCTGCGCATCACCTGCGTTCAAATCTAGCCATCTGTCATATTTGGTGTCATAGTGTGAGATTTTCCCACTGATTACATATGACATTATTTCAAAGCCCTGGTGCGGATGAGTATCAATTAATCCTCCAGCATCCGACCATGCATGAGCCCAATAAAACAAATTGGACATAGAATTGGCTCCACCTGGCTCATGAGGAAATCCTATGGGCTTGTTCTCTCTAATCCTACCAAAATCAAATGCTCCTTGAGCTTGATGATGTTTGCTTATTATCTCTACACTCATGATTCTATAAACGTAATAATTTATATGTTGTTACATATATTGTAATTACAAATTATTTTTTTGTTAATATCAGGTTGTTTTAGCACCCATATCTATAATTGCATTAATCTCAACGCTGAGAAGGTTTTCTCATACAATGAACAAACAGCATATTCTTTTTATCATCAATCCAATTGCAGGTGGCGGGAAACCGTTGGACTGGGGCTCCTTAATTCATACATACCTGGATGGTTCAAAATTTAATTATCAAATCGAATACACGCAAAAGCAGGATGATGCCACCAAATATTCAAAATATGCTGTAGAGAATAATATTGAAATCGTATGTGCCGTTGGCGGGGATGGTACGATCAATGAAGTGGCTCAAGGAATAGTCAACTCCAACACCGCCTTGGCCATTATCCCTCGCGGCTCAGGCAATGGTCTGGCTCGCCATCTTTCCATCCCCATGAACACTATTGATGCGATAAAGAACCTTAATCATTCATCCATTTATTCAATGGATACATGCTATCTCAATAGTAAGCTTTTTCTGTGTGTGGCCGGTATCGGTTTTGATGCGCATATTGCCAAAGTATTCGATGAGTATGGTAAACGCGGCCTCATCTCCTATGCTTGGCTTTCGTTCAAAGAATTTTTCAATTACCAACCCAAGAGATACAAATTGATCACGAATGAAAAGGAAATAAACACTGAAGCCTTTTTAATAAGTTTTGCGAACGCTTCACAATTCGGCAACAACGCCTACATTGCCCCCAATGCCCAAACCAATGACGGCCTAATAGATCTGATCATCATAAAACCATTTCCTCTTTGGGCCACTCCGGAAATCTTATTAAGATTATTTAACCGAAGTATACATAGGTCAAAATATTGTGAGGCTCACAGCATTAAGAAACTTCACATACATTCTACTACCGATATCGCGCATATTGACGGCGAACCGGTCCAGTTAGCTGGTTCTACGAAAATTTCAATTCTACCAAATTCCATCAAAATCGTATATTAGGTTATTTAAACTCCTTTGGGATATATTTGTTTGAGCGCTTTATCATTGAAAGTAAGTGTATGAAAATTGATCTGAACGAGATTTGGGAATTTATGGAATTGGCGCCAGAGCCAAAAACTGCCAAAGCCGGTGAACAATGGATCTATGAACTCGTCGCAGGCAACATCACAATTTCAAAGCTCAAGTCAAAAGATATCCTCAACCTGAAAAAAGAAGAAAACTACGACACGGAATTGCTTCCTTCTATTTTCACTTTTCGTGAAATACTCTGGCAACCCAATGTTTATACCCAACCTGCCTTATGTATTCCTCAGTTAAATATCCTCAAGGTATTCTGTGAAGACTATGTAGCTGAAATGAAAAAGGAGCAAAATGGAGATATTTGGCCATACTTTGATCTTTTAAATGGTCTGGCACAATTCTGCAAAGAGGCTCTAGACCGCATGCAAACTGAAAATGATGCAGGTGAGATTCGAATATCCTCCATTTTAGGAGATCTTCGCAAGAAAGCTTTTCCTGTCATTAAATTCTTCATCTTTCACCCGATGAATCGGAAGGATTATCAAATTGACGCACTAAACAGACTCAACTATGCAGTCAAGATCATGCTGACTCAGTACAACAACAAATACTATGACCTACGAGATCCATTTTGGAATGTCAGCGTTGGGAACCCACAAAATTTTATAGCAAAAACAGCAACAGAAGAGCAAATAGAAAAAACCATTGAACCCTCAAATTTAAGTCCCACAGAAGCACCTTCGGAAACGCTCGATACTCCATTTCCCAAAAACAAGGTAACTGCTCCTATTACTGCGGATTCCATAGATAGCGAGCTGGAGGAACTTTAACCTACTTAATTAATCGTGAATTAATCTTCTAAGCCCTGTTCTTCTCATTAATTAGACGTAATTTTGCGCTTTAATTTTTAGAAGGATGACAGAAATCAGAAACGTTGCTATCATAGCACACGTTGACCACGGCAAAACTACCTTGGTCGACAAGATCATTTACGCTGCGCAAGCCAATGATGCAAAAAGAGCACAAGACAATAACGAATTGATCTTGGATTCAAATGATCTTGAAAGAGAACGTGGGATCACGATTCTTTCAAAAAATGTATCTGTAAACTACAAAGGCACAAAAATCAACATTATCGATACTCCTGGTCACGCCGATTTCGGCGGTGAGGTTGAGCGAGTATTAAGTATGGCTGATGGTGTAATTCTTTTAGTCGATGCATTTGAAGGCGCTATGCCTCAAACAAGATTTGTATTGGGCAAAGCCCTATCCCTTGGCCTGACTCCTATCGTAGTGGTCAACAAGGTGGATAAAGAAAACTGTCGTCCTGACGAAGTACATGAAGAGGTTTTCGACTTGATGTTCAACCTTGAGGCCACAGAAGAGCAATTGGATTTTCAAACGCTCTATGGTTCTTCTAAAAATGGCTGGATGAGTCATGACTGGAAAAACGAGACTGGTACTATTGATCCACTATTGGACACTATTCTAGAAGCTATTCCTGCTCCTGAGAAAAAAGAAGGTGTACTAAGAATGAAAATTACTTCATTGGACTTCTCTTCATTTACAGGTAGAATCGCTATTGGTAGAATCCACCAAGGATCTATTTCTGTAGGTGAAAGCCTTGGTCTAACTAAGAAAGATGGCACCGTCAAGCGTGTAAGAATAAAAGAACTTCACGTTTTCGAAGGGCTTGGCAAAAGAAGTGTTGAAAAAGTGGAATGCGGAGATATTTGTGCCGTAACCGGAATTGATGATTTCGAAATTGGTGACACGATTACTGACTTTGAAAATCCAGAGCCATTAGAAAGAGTAGGTGTAGATGAACCTACTATGAACATGCTTTTTACGATCAACAACTCTCCTTTCTTCGGTAAAGAAGGAAAATTTGTTACTTCTCGTCACCTGAGAGATCGTTTGATGAAAGAAACAGAGAAAAACCTGGCACTCCGTGTAGAAGAAACTGATACTGAGGATAAATTCTTAGTCTATGGACGTGGAGTACTTCACTTGTCAGTTTTGATCGAAACGATGAGAAGAGAAGGCTACGAATTGCAAGTAGGCCAGCCTCAGGTAATCTATAAAGAAATTGATGGTGTAAAATGTGAACCTGTAGAGCATTTAGTTATCGACGTACCAGAGGAAACCTCTGGAAAGGCGATCGAGTTAGTGACCAAAAGAAAAGGCGAACTAACCATCATGGAGCCTAAAGGTGATGTGCAGCACTTAGAATTCAACATCCCAGCAAGAGGTTTGATTGGCTTGAGAAACCAAGTATTGACGGCTACTGCTGGTGAAGCTGTAATGACTCACCGTTTCAACGGATATGAGCCTTACAAAGGAGATATTCCAGGCAGGTTGAATGGTTCTTTAGTTTCCATGGAAACTGGACCGGGTACAGCTTATTCAATTGATAAACTTCAAGACCGAGGAATATTCTTCGTAGATCCGGGAGAAGACCTTTACATTGGTCAAGTAATCGGAGAGCATTCAAGAGCAAATGATTTGGCTATCAATATCCAAAAAGGTAAAAAGTTGACCAACATGAGAACTTCTGGAACGGACAACAATGCCAAAATTATTCCTGCTAAAAAATTCTCGCTGGAGGAAGCGTTGGAGTACATAGGAAAAGATGAATATGCTGAAATCACTCCTGTATCATTAAGAATGAGAAAGATAGATTTCAAGCCTTAAGTTTAAAATACTAAAACATTGAAAACGGCAACTCCTAAGAGTTGCCGTTTTTGTTTACAAATGCTTCACATTGTTTAGTAGCTAATTGTCAATCAAATGGTTATTTTAGTTGAATAATACATTAGATATAAAGTCACTACATGCCATCTAAACTAAGCTCACTTTCAAAAAGAGTATTACTCATCGTCATACCTTTCATTATTTCTGTCCAAGGCTGTGCTCCCAGCTTTACATCCTGGCAGAGCCCTAACTTTAAAGAACACGAATTCAAAAAGATCGTGGTTATTGGCATGTTTAAGCGACTGAATACGCGAACCAGCTTTGAAGAGGAAATCGTCAAGGCCTTTGAAGCAGAGGGTTATGTCGCTGTACATGGCATGTCAGTCCTTCCTCCTAGCTATCAACCTTCTTCTAGTGAAGATCTTGAAAGAATTCTGAAACAGGAAGATTTTGACCTGGTACTTATGGCAAGTGTAGCTGACAGGTCTAAAGAAACTCAATATCATCAAGGCAGCACCTACTATGGCGGATATAGAGGATATGGAATGTACAACTATTACAACTATGGCTATGGTTATAACATGTACTACGGTGGCTATGGATATGGCTGGTCAGATCCCGGGTATTATTCTACCAGCGTGGTAGATTTAGTAGAAACCAAAGCATTTGATATTTCAGGCAAAACCAAACCAGAAGAAGCCAATATTTGGGTTGGCCAATCAAAAATCACAGAAACTACCGATATGCGCAAAGCAGCTCGGATCTATGCCAAACAACTTATAATAGACTTTAAAAAAAGAAATATAATTAACTAGAACACACCTATGAAGACCATCAAAATCTTACTTATAGCAATCGTAGTCCTCCTCTCGAGCGATCTAGTTGCTCAAAAAAGACTCACTAAAATTATAGAAAGTGGTACCCTACGCGTTGGACTAACGGGCAACCAGCCCCCTTTTTCCATGAAAGACAAAAATGATCAGTTGATCGGGTTTGACGTGGACCTGGCCAACCTCATCGCCACTTCTATGGAGCTTGAATTGAAATTTGTTGAGATGTCTTTTGCCGAATTGCTCCCAAATCTAAAAGAGGGAAAAATTGACTTGGTAATATCAGGCATGACAATTACTCCAAGAAGAAATGTAGAGGTAGCCTTTGTAGGTCCATATATGATCTCTGGTAAGTCCATATTAACCAATGAAAAAACATTGGCTAATGCTACCAACCCACAAGACATTGATGCTGACTTACGTGTTGTGACATTGGATGGATCTACCAGTGAGAAATTTGTTGAAAACTATATGCAGCATGTAAAGGTGGAATTGGTTCAAAACTATGAAAATGCCATTCAAAAAATCATTAAAGACGAATCTGATGTCATGGTTGCCGATTATCCAACCTGCGCCTATGCCATGCTGAGATATCCAGACAAAGGCATGGTTATGCTAGACAGACCTTTAACGATCGAGCCTATTGGTATTGCGCTGCCTTACGACGATGCCCTGTTTGTCAATATGATGGACAACTTCATAGAATCTTTGGAAGCTACTGGTGTCTTGGTTCTGATGGAAGAAAAGTGGTTTGAAAATCCTTATTGGCTACTTGAATTAAAATAAGTCAGTTCGTCAAGCTAAAATATAAAGCAACTCCCTAACGAGTTGCTTTATATTGCTGTTTCAGCACATGCATGCTCAAATCAAATGCATCGAGTGATTGTAAAATCTCTTTTATGAAATTGGGGTTGTTTAGGTAGAAATTGAGGACGTTGTCGTGTCGCTCTTGCAACCCTCCTCCAGGGAATAATTTCTCCTTCAATGCGCCGATCTGATTCAAGGCAGTTTCATGCTTTTGCTCCTCAGATTTTTTAAGTCTTTTGGCAATGTTATCTAGTCCCTTTGCTGCTTTGGCATGCTCAGCTGCTATAAACCCTTTCAAAGAAGCATCAACCGTTTCTGCTTTTGCAATGAGCATATCATACACTTCTTTCAAATCGTCCACTTCGCCGTTTAGATTCATTTCATTTTCACCATGTTTAGCAAGGTAAGCTGCCCTCAGATCCTCAACATCTCTAAAAATATCAGTAGTAGACAGTTCAAACTTTTCCATTTTTTTAATGGAGGCAGCGTTTATGTACAGCGCAAAGTTTCTAGGTAGCAGTATAGGAAAGGCCGTTTCATAATGCTCAAACACTTTTGGCAATTGCAGCCAATAAATCATTTCCGCTGGACCTCCGACATAGGCTAGATTGGGCAGAATAAGCTCTTGATACAATGGCCGCATCACTACATTTGGGCTGAATCGTTCTGGGTGATTATCCAATTCTGAAAGGATTTCAGCTTCAGTGAACTTTAGTGATGTATTATTTACTTGGTAGGCATTGTCCTCTTTAAGAATTCGTTCTCTGCTTCCCTCCTGCAAATAGAAAAAATTGATTTCGCGAGAATAAATCTGAGGTGAGTAACCAGCTTCCTCTATTTCACGATTAGTGGCTTCTACCAAATCATTGGAGCGACTGCGAAGCAATTCATCCTTAATGACCGGCGCAAAAAGTCTTTTGAGTTTGGGGTGGTCGGCATCTACTACCACCACGCCCTCATCAGCGAACAGCTCATTTATGTAAAATCGAACAGCATCAGCGAGGTTATCATTTTCCAAATATGCCTTCTCGAACAGCTCCGTTTTCTCTGGGAGTGATTCTAAAACTTCTTTTAATCCATCATTCTTGAACCTACCCACAGCCCCTTTTTGCTCAGTTTGCCATTGATATTTCTTCCCAAACAAGTTGAAATGCGATATTTCATCAAAATCATGGTCCTCAGAAGCCATCCAATAGACCGGAACAAAATTGTAAGCAGGGTACTTTTCTTTGAGCGTTTTACAAGCATTGACTACTGTAGCAATCTTGTATATGAAATAGAGTGGGCCGGTAAAAATATTGAGCTGATGGCCGGTGGTGATGGTGTAGGTTTTTGATTCTTTTAAGCTGTCGAGGTTTGAACTTACGCTAGCTGATTGGCTTATCTTGGCGTATTGCTCTTCCAGCACCTGACAAAGCACTTGTCTATTTTCATCAGCAAACTGTTTTCTACTGATTTGCTCCTCAAAACACTCCACTTTTGGTCGAAGGCCGTAAAATTTTTTCAGTACTGATTTGTCATCCAAATAGTCTAAAAAGAAGTTTGAGAAGGATTGGGTATCGCGTAGATCAATTTTTTCTACCTGCATGCTTTGTCAAGGTTTTTCTAAATATAAAAAAGATGCATGGGTTTACGCACAGACTGTAAATAAGATGCTGAAATGGTTTAAAACCATTCAATTATTCAACAACCGGCTCGCCATATAGGTCGAACGGTTCTGCTGCAGTAATTTTGATATTGGCAAAGTCACCCACTCTAAGGTAATGATCCTTGGCACTGATCAATACTTCATTGTCCACCTCGGGTGAATCGAACTCTGTCCGACCTACGAAGTAATCGCCGTCTTTTCGGTCAATCAAAGTTTTGTATGTGTTGCCAACTTTTCCTTCGTTGATCTCTAAAGAGATGCCCTCCTGCAATTCCATCAAAGCATCCACTCGCTCGTTTTTCACCTCTTCTGGCACATCATCATTCATGGTGCCTGCATGCGTATCTTCTTCGTGCGAATAGGCAAACACTCCCAAACGATCGAATCGACTCTCTTCCACAAAATCCATAAGTTCTTGGAAGTCTTCTTCTGTTTCTCCTGGATGCCCCACGATCATAGTAGTTCGAATGGCAATGCCTGGAATTTGTTCTCGGACCTTCTTAAGCAGTTTGGTTGTCTTTTCTCTGTCAGTTCCCCTTCTCATTAACTTCAATACTTTTGACGAACCATGCTGCAATGGAATATCCAAATAGCTACAGATATTCTCTTTCTCAGCCATCACTTGTAGTATATCCTCAGGGAATCCTGTCGGAAAAGCGTAATGCAACCTGATCCAGTCCAAACCTTCCACTTCAGACAGTTTTTCAAGAAGTTCTGCCAGATTCCTTTTCTTATATAAATCCAACCCATAGTAGGTAGAATCCTGCGCAATCAGTAAAATCTCTTTGACTCCATTTTTCACCAGGTTCTTTGCCTCTGTCACCAATTCTTCAATCGGACGCGAAACATGCTTGCCGCGCATCAATGGGATAGCACAAAACGAACAAGGCCTGTCACAGCCTTCTGCTATTTTCAAATAAGCGTAATGATTGTCTGTGGTGATTTGGCGTTCACCAATCAATTCGTGCTTGTAGTCAGCTTTGAACTTGGCCAGAATCGACTTTAAGTCAGTAGTACCAAAGTACTCATCTACATCTGGTATTTCTTTAGCCAAATCATCCTTGTATCTATGAGACAAACATCCCGTGACATACAGTTTTTCTATATGGCCTTCTTGCTTGGCATCTACAAACTTGAGAATGGTATCAATCGATTCTTGCTTGGCATTTTCGATAAATCCGCAGGTATTCACGATGACGGTAGTCACATCATTTTTTTGCGACTCATGCACGGCATCGATATTATTCCCCTTCAGCTGCGTGAGGATTACTTCAGAGTCTACCAGATTTTTAGCACACCCTAATGTTACCACATTCACTTTCTCCTTTTTTCTGCCTTTAGTCTTCAATGCCTTTGGATTTTATTGAAGTGCAAAATTACTCTATGTGCATTAGAAACCCTATTAGGAATAGACAACAAAAAAACCGCCCCTTTGCAGAGACGGTTTCGAGTTGGAGTTTTGAGTTTTAACCTTTATAATAAACCTCTATAAACATCGAGGATTTTCTTTCTGAATATGATGCTGTATTTGGCATTCACGAGTTCTATTTCTGCCCTATTTTTATTATTTAAGCTTTCGAGATAAGTATAGAAATCAGTGTTTCCATGTTCATACCTAGTCTTCACAAATTCAAATGACTGATTCAAAGCCACCATGTTGTCTTCAGCGGCTTTATAAGTTTCTTGGGCGTTGATCAAATCTAAATAAACTCTTTGGACAGTATTGGTCACATCCAATTCCGCTTGGTCCAGCTGTAACTCAGCGTTCTCTTTATTCAGTTTTGATACCTGCGTATTTGTTTTGTTTCTATAATTATTGAAAATTGGAACAGTTAGTCTCAATTCAAGTCCCTTATTTGTCAGGTTTTCATACTGCTCACCTATTGGAATAACCTGGTCTGCATTATCTCTTAGAAGTGAAGAATACTGCGTTGAATAGTCACCAATCAAACTGACAGTTGGAACCATTGAAGTTTGCGTTCTTTTGAAGTTATAATGTGCAGCATTCGCATTAGCCATCGCACTTTTTAATGATGGAGAATAAGCACGACTCTCTTCTAAAACTTCCGCATACTTTTCTTTCTCCAGGACACTTTCTACTTCTTCATCAAATGGATATGGAGCGACTTCATAATCCCTTGAAACTTCGATTTGCAATATCTGCAACAAAGTCAATTGATCTGTTAATAATTGATTTTGCAAATTCACCAACCTTAAATTTTCATTGGCCAACTGCGATTGAAAATTATAAACTTGCTCGAGGTTCCCTACACCGACAGAATGTCTTTTCTTTTCCCTTTCCAATTGCTGTGAAAGCAAATCAATTCGCGCCTCTGATATTTTGATATTCTCTTTATCCAAAACCACAGCGAGGTAAGAGCCCAAAACCGAAGCTTGTACCGTTTGCTCTTGTGCCTTAATCAAGTTTACATTTGATTCCAAAGCTAGAGAAGTGGCTTTCTTGTTATAAAAATTATTCATTCCATTAAAGAGAACCATGTTGGCTGAAACACTTAGGAAACTACTTTCATTAGAGCCCGTAGCAAATTGACCAATATTACTATTAAAGCTTGTTCCATTATTTAAGCTGAAATTACCAAAACCATTAACATTCGGTAAAAAATTCATAATGGACTGAAAATTATTTGCCTTGGCTATATGTGCATTGTTTCTCGTTTGCTTAAGCTGAATATTATTTTTCATCGCTATGGCAATACAATCGTCCAATGTCAATATCTTTTTCTCTGCTGGTTTATTAACCGTAGTAGAATCCTGATTTTGTCCAATAGACTCCAAACCAGTCGCCACCACTACCATCAATAGAACCATCCTTTTCACTATTGCTATCTTCATTTCATTCAAGTTTTCAAGTCTTTGAGTAAACCTTGGGGTGAGTTGAGTTTGAGTCTTGTCCCTGGGGTTCGGCCGCAATAAGCCAGCCGATGTTCCATTTTACAGAACACCGACTACCTTATAGAGCAGTTGAATTGGTAATTATTTTAAACTAATGCCTTGTCCTTAGCATTCACATTCTCTGATACGATCTGTCCATCAAACAAGTGAATTACTCTATCCGCATATTCAGCATCTACCGGTGAGTGAGTTACCATCACTACAGTAGTACCTTGTTCGTTTAGGTCGCTCAGAAGTGTCATTACTTCTTGGCCGTTTGCCGAATCCAAGTTACCTGTAGGCTCATCGGCAAGGATCAATTTTGGCTTGGCTACTACGGCTCTTGAGATTGCCACTCTTTGCTGCTGACCACCAGATAACTGCTGTGGGAAATGATTTCTTCTGTGCATGATTTTCATATGCTCCATCACTTCTTCTACTCTTTTCTTACGCTCAGAAGCAGAGTATTTCAAGTAGATCAATGGCAATTCGATGTTTTCGAATACTGTCAATTCATCAATCAAGTTAAAGCTCTGGAATACAAATCCGATATTCGCCTTTCTTAGATCAGCTCTTTGTCTTTCGCTGTAGTCAGAAATCTCTTCGTCTCTGAAATAAAATTCTCCTTCAGAAGGATTGTCGAGCAAGCCGACAATATTGAGTAAGGTAGATTTACCACAACCTGATGGGCCCATGATGGCAACAAATTCTCCTTCATTTACATTGAGGTTCACTCCTGCCAATGCAGTTGTTTCAATTTCGTCAGTGTAATAGAATTTCTTTAATCCGTCGGTTCTGAGTAGCGTATTCGCGTTTTCCATTTGAATATTGTTTAGTATGTTTTAGTTCTTTTTAATTGATTATTTAAATACCAGTCGGTCTTTATCTTCATATCCGTCGTAAGAAGAGACAACCACTTTTTCTCCAGGTTGCAAACCTTCTATCACTTCGTAGAATCTCGGGTTTTGACGACCCAATCTGATGTTTCTTCTGGTTGCAAACGAACCTGACTCGTCCACTACGAAAATCCAGTTACCTCCAGTAGTTTGATAGAAGCTTCCTCTTGGGATTTGTACCGCCTCGATGTTCTCACTCAGCTGGAGTTTAATTTGAAGCGTTTGTCCTCTTCTAATATCCTCAGGCAATGCGTTTTCAAATTTCAAATCCACAGAAAACAAACCGTTAATGACCTCAGGGTATATTTTATAAATTTTGAGTTGATGGGTTTGTCCAGCGAAGTCGAAAGTTCCTTGTAACCCTTCGTATATTCTGGCGATGTAATGTTCGTCAATTGTGGCTCTTACTTTAAAAGCATCCAAGTCATCAATCTGACCAATATTTTGACCTGGCATGATAGATTCTCCGATCTCCACGTTTACAGAAGATAAACTCCCAGAGATTGGTGCCTTGATATATAGATTATCCAAATTGCCTTTGATCATCTCCAAGTTTCTTCTAGTCCGCTCTAAAGTTTGAGTGGTCTGTCTAATTTGAGCTTCAGTAGCTTTTTGATCAAATGCCTGTGACTCAATTTCAATCTTTCTATTCGTTACTAATCGGTCGTACGCTCTTTTGAGGTTTAAGAACTCTTGCTCTGAAATCACTTTTTCATCACGAAGTTTAGCTCCTCTTTCATAAGCATCTTTAGCAGCATCAATATCATAATCGAGTGCAGTTAATCTTCTTTTGAGCTCAAATTTGTTTCGCTGAAGATTCAATTTCGTATTGGCCAACTCATTTACTAGTCTATAGGTCTGAGTTTCTTCTCTCACAAAATTCTGAACCAGATTGTTATTAGCTAACTTAAGAATTGTATCTCCTTTAGTTACCATTTCTCCACCTTCGAGATATTTTCTCTCCACATTTCCACCTTCAATAGCATCCAGTCTAATGGTTTTGATAGGCATCACATTCCCATCTACAGGTATAAATTCTCTGAATTGACCCTTTACCACATCCGAAACATTGATTTTCTCCGCTGATACATTGAGTTTAGATCCTTTATCCGCAAAGATGAAGTTGTATAATACAAAAGAGACAAATAGTGCTCCGAAGGAAATGGATGATATCTTCCCTACTGTCCATTTTTTCTTTTTAATCTTCTTATCCATTAGTTCATTATAATTTCAAGTTCGATCAGGGTATGCCAAGAAGAGTGCCATAATATTATCTCTCTGCCTATCAGTGAGTTACGGATTTAACACTGTCGTGCAATTGACCAAACTTGTTCAGGTATGAAACAATAGGTGTTCGTTTTTGACCACTTTTTGAATTAGATTGGAATTCTCCGTAGACAAGATGGGTGGGAGATGTCTTCTACAAAAAAGGACATAAAAAAAGGGTTCAAGACTCCTCCTGAACCCCAAGGTCAAAAACTCAAAATAAAAAGGACTAATCAAATCTTAATCCACAACAACAACACGAATATAAATACTCTATTGTTCAAATAAAAATACTCAGTTAAGTAATTCCCTATTTTACCGTTATACACCAATAAATAGTCTTCAATCTACCAAATCAATCATTTTTAGTTAAGATCTGTTCAGATTATACTAACCTTCTCAAGTGAAAAACGTGTATCCCACAGATTTAAAATTTGGCTCTTATTAATTCGAAAGACCAACAATTTTTAATATAGATTTGTCTCCAATGAACTTTACTTACCCGATCTTTTTGTGGGGACTTTCCGCACTCGCCATTCCGATTATCGTTCACCTATTCAATTTTAGAAAAGCCAAAAAGGTAAGTTTTTCAAATGTTCGGTTTCTAGAAAGTATCAAGAAGCAAAGTTCTTCCAATCTACGATTGAGACATTTACTCATATTATTCTGCCGGCTGCTATTTGTCTTCTTTCTTGTTCTCACGTTTACACAGCCCTTTATCCATGGCTCTGAAAATGGACTTCAAAACCGATCTGTACAACTTTATCTCGACAATTCTAATAGTTTGTCGAACCTCACAAAAAATGATATCAGTGGATTCAATGAGCTTATTGGCGTAGCACAGGAAGTGGTTAATTTATACCCTCAGGAAACTCAGTTCAACTTATTTACCAATGATTTTTTACCTGGGAGTAGTATTAGCCAGTCCAAAACAAAAACACTGGAAAGGCTAACAGAAGTTGAATATTCAAATTTGACGAGAAGTGGAAAAGAAATTTTCACCAAACTGCAATCAAGTGACCCTAATGAAAGCAAGGATGTATTTATCCTTTCGGACTTCCAGCAACCTACCACAGGCACCTTTGACGCTATCGTGGATTCAATAAATCAATACCATATCGTCGCTGTTGCTACTCCTGAACAACGAAACATCTCTGTCGATACTGTTTTTTTGACCAATCCATTTTTAGTACCTAATCAAAAAAACAGTGTACAGGTAAGACTCAAAAACCAAGGACCTTTGGTCAATGACTTACAGGTAAAGTTTTTCATCAACGATCAACAAAGTGCCACGACCAGTATTGACATAGAAGCAAATTCCAGTCATACTGTCATTTTTGAATTGTCAGGTCAATTGAACAAAACCAATAGGTGCCGAATTAGCTTTGAAGACTTTCCCATTACGTTTGATAATGACTACTATTTCTCTCTCAATCAAGCCGCTCAAATTAATATCGTCGAGGTGTCCAACCAGGCCGATAGCCCAGTAAGTAAGGTTTACAAAAACAATGATTTATTCAGTGTTGAATCCTATCAATCCGAAAGCATTTCTTATCCGGCGCTAGAGCGTGCAGATCTGATAGTAATCAATGGACTTAGCAAATTAGAAAATGGCCTAAAAGCTCAGATTGAAAAACATCTCACCAAAGGCAGCACGGTTATTTTTATTCCAAATGAAAACGCTGCGTCTTACCAATTTGCTTCATTCGCTTTAGAAAGAGACTCCTCAGTTTCTAAGTCACCTCTTTCGATTCCGGACATAAAAAATCCCTTCTTTGAAAATATTTTTGAATCCATAAGTAATGACACCCAAATGCCTAACGTATCAGCATCATTCAAATGGAGTGCAAACAATGTCCAATTACTAAAAACTAAAACGGGGCAACCCTTCCTAAGTCATCTGTTCCAAAAAGGAAATCTTTATGTATTTGCTGGTCCACTAGCCGCTCCTTATACCAACTTCCATCAACATGCCCTGTTTGTACCTGTCATGCACAGAATAGCAGAACAAAGCAGTACAAACCATCAGGCGCTGGCGTTCAATGTAGATCGCATTAACCTTACTCTACCCGTTGATAGTATTCCAAATGGCCAACTGTACAAACTTCAAAAAGAAGGCGCTGAGCTCATACCTTCTCAGCGAGTGAGTGCCAATGAATTGGTTTTGGATATGCCTAAATATTTATTGACACCAGGGTTTTATGATCTGACTTTAGGCGATCAGCTGTTTACGACTATTGCGTTTAACCATTCTAAAAAAGAATCGAATCTCTCCACGCTTCCTATAGAAGAAATCGAAGCGAGGCTTTCTGGAATTAAGCATTTAAACCTCTATCAACCTCAAGACGCAGCCTCATTTTCCAAAATCTTGAAAGAAAAATATCACCAACGTGAATTATGGAAATATACCTTAATTTTGTCCTTGATATTTCTTTTTGCTGAAAGTGTGCTACTAAGATTTTTATAATGAATATACTCCTCAGAGAAGCCAAAATCCTCGACCCCCACTCTCCTCATCACAATAAAGTAGTCAATATTCATATCAAGGATGGAAAGATTGTTTCCATTGACAATAAAGAGCATCGTGCGGATACAGTCATAGAAGCCAAAGGCAAGCTACTGACACCTGGGTGGTTCGACATGAAAGTCAATTTCAATGACCCGGGCAATGAACACAAAGAAGATTTGGCCAGCGGAGCCGCAGCCGCTGCTCAAGGTGGGTTCACCGGAGTTGCTACCCTGCCAAATACTGACCCTGTGGTACAAACAAAAGGGCATGTAGAATATGTCTTATCAAAGTCTAAGGCCTATTTAACTGACATTTACCCCACCGCCGCAGTTACGCTAGAAACTAAAGGAGAAGACCTAACAGAAATGTTGGACCTCCATGCAGCCGGAGCCATTGCCTTTACAGATGGTGAAAAACCAATCTGGCACACAGATATGATGCTGAAGTCATTGATCTACCTGAAAAAAATCGATGGTTTACTTATTAGCCAACCAGAAGATCAGTTGCTGACGAGATTCGGCTCTATGAATGAAGGAACGGTCAGTACTGTACTGGGCCTAAAAGGCATGCCGACCTTGGCAGAGCACCTAATGATCAAAAGGGATCTTGATCTGCTAGAATATGCAGGAGGAAAAATCCATTTCTCTAACATCTCTTCAAAAGAGAGTATCAAGCTGATCAAAAAAGCAAAAAAGAAAGGATATCAGATCACCTGCGATGTGAGTATTCATCACCTGGTACATACCGATGAAGATCTGATGAGCTATGATTCCAACTTTAAAATCAACCCACCTCTTCGAACCGAAAAAGATAGAAAAGCATTGATCAAAGGGCTTCAGGAAGGTGTGATAGACGCCATCGTTTCTGCACACACTCCACAGGATGAGGAAAATAAGAAATTAGAATTTGATCTGGCGGGGTTTGGCATCTCTGGATTGCAAACCATGCTTCCATCCTTGTTAGCCTTAGGTAAAGAATTGGACCCAACAGTCTGGATAGAAAAAGTGACTGCAAACCCCAGAACCATTCTCAAGTTGGATCCAGCGACTATTGATGAAAAGCAGGAAGCCAACCTCACGCTTATTGACCCAAAAGTCAAATGGATACTCAATGATGAGACCAACAAATCAAAATCAAGAAACACCCCATTCTACAATCAAGAACTGACAGGAAAAGTAATGGCAGTAATCAACGGCAATCAATTTCAAACTTTCGAATAATCCACATGAAACCATTATTTAAAGTTCCGCTGAAATTCGGACTTATTGGCGCGGTCATTAATATTGCCATGTTTTTTGTACAACATTGGACTGGATCTAATCCGCTCATGGAGATGAGAGTATTCGACTTTTTCATCATACCAGTATTCATCTTTTTTGGCATCAAAGAATACAGAGACACCTTCAATCAAGGGTTGATGGAATTCTGGCAGGGGATGACAGTGGGATTTTTTATTTATGGAAGTATAGCTGTTTTATACTCGATCTTTTTGTGGATAGCCTTACAATTTGCAGACCCTGATATGTTACAATCTTACATTACTGAAAGCTTGAATGTAATAAAAGAAAACAAAGATCTACTAACCGAAGAAATGGGAGCAGAAAGCTATCAGTCGTCGTACGATGAAGTAAGTAAAACTACAGCACTTGACTTAGCCACTGACAGTTTAGTCAAAAAAGCAGGTATTGGATTTTTGCTAACCAGCGTGCTTTCGACTGTTTTAAAAAAGCAACCAAAAAAAATTAGACTTGGCCGATAATTAGCTCGGCTTTATTTTATTTAACCTTAAACTATTACCAAATGGAATCTAACGCTAGCACCGAAGCCATCAAAGGCGGACTTATTGTAGGGCTTATCAGCATCATAATATCGATGATTATTTATGTTGTGGATGTAGCTATTATGGTAAGCTTAACTTTTGCATTTCTCTCCTTTGCTCTCTCGATTTTTTTATATTCATATTTAGGAAAAAAATATAGAAATGAACATCTGGAAGGATTTATATCCTTTGGAGATGCATTTAAATTCATTTTCATTGCAGGCTTGATAGGCGCAATCTTAAATGGTGTTTTTTCAATTGCACTATTCAATTTTATTGATCCAGAATTACCAGAAATACTGACAGAACAAGTAATACAAGACACCGAGTCTCGATTAGAAAGTTTTGGAGTACCTTCAGAAGATATGGATGAGGCGCTTGAAAAAGTAGAGAAAGATATGGCAGGTCAATTTTCTGTAGGCGGCATACTGAAAGGTAGTTGGGCCTGGGCATTGGGAGCTGCAATTATTGGATTAATTTGCGGTGCAATCATTAAAAAGAAAAGACCCGAATTTGAATAATGACTGAATCTCTGGACATATCCGTAGTTATTCCACTACTCAACGAAGAAGAATCTTTGCCTGAACTCCATGCTTGGATTGGCCGAGTGATGGAAGAAAAAGGATTTCAGTATGAAATCCTTTTTGTGGATGATGGAAGTACGGACAGGTCCTGGGAAATTATCAGCGAACTCGCAGAAAAAGATGCGCACGTCAAAGGCATAAAATTCAACAGAAACTACGGAAAGTCAGCAGCACTCAATACTGGATTTAAAAATGTAAGTGGCCAAGTTGTAATCACGATGGATGCTGACCTACAAGATAGTCCGGATGAAATACCCAGCCTCTATGACCAAATCACCAAGGACGGATACGATTTGGTCTCAGGTTGGAAAAAGAAGCGCTATGATCCGATTATGAAAACTATCCCTTCGAAGTTTTTCAACTTCGTGGCCAGGAAGTTTTCAGGAATCAAACTACATGACTTCAACTGTGGATTAAAAGCCTACAAAAAAGAGGTAGTCAAGTCAATTGACGTTTATGGTGAAATGCACCGATATATTCCCTTCTTGGCTAAAGGGCAAGGCTTTGCGAAAATAGGTGAGCGCGTAGTACAACATCAAGCTCGAAAATACGGAGAAACTAAGTTTGGCTTGGAGCGATTTATTTTTGGATTTTTAGATCTGCTTTCCATCTCTTTTGTATCGAAATTCAAAAAACGACCGATGCACTTTTTCGGATCGTTCGGGACGCTCTCCTTTTTCTTTGGAACCTTAATCACTTTCTGGATTATTGGTCGAAAAATATTCGAAATACAAATGGGATTACCAGCGCGGGATGTAGTCGATCAGCCGCTATTCTTCTTAGCGCTTGTGGCAGTAATTATTGGTGTCCAGCTCTTCTTGGCCGGCTTTATCGGCGAAATGATGACTCAATCTTCTACACGAAAGAATGATTATCTGGTGAGTCAAAAGATTGGGTTAAAGGACTAATCTTTTTTACATAAATGAATCACTTCATCTTTTGGTAACGCATATCGAGCTTGCTCCTCGGCTGATAAAGAATTAACAAAATTATCTTCAACTACTGTAAATCCTGCTTTTCGTAATCGGTCTGGATAGTCCTTGCCGTAAAGTCTCACGTGATCATCTTGTCCGAATAGCTTCTCTCTTTCCTTTGGATCGGTAACAGTATCATCTTCAAAAGTAACCTCTGGAACTGGATGAAAAATTGGAATCTGGATGATAGCCCAGCCACCAGGTTTTAATACTCTGTGGATTTCCTTCATGGATTGGATGTCATCTGCGACATGCTCCATCACGTGGTTACAAAAGGCCACATCGAATCGATTGTCTTCGAATGGCATCTCGTGGATATCCATTTTGACTTTGGCTAAAGGAGACTCCAAGTCTGCTGTGATATATTGATCACCATGGATCTCTTCGAATCGCTTGATAAAACAGATTTCCGGTGCAATGTGTAGGACTTCTTGATTGGGTTGAAAAAAGGTAGTCTTTTGTTTGAGGTACAGCCACATCAGCCTGTGACGCTCCAATGCCAGGCAATTGGGGCAAAGTGCATTCGCTCTAGCCACTCTGCCATAAGGCACAAACTTAGAAAATTGACTATCACATACTGGGCACTCTACTTTGTTGCCTCTATAAAAAAGAGCCACCACCTTAAGTGCTACATGACTAAAAAGCTGCAAATATTTTCGCGGGATATGGCGAACAACAAAACTGATGATTTTCTTCAAAGCATTCCGGATTAAGCCGCAAATATAACGCTAGCCTTGAAGATGGGAAGGAATCGTTTAATTTTCTATCAACTCCTCTAATTCGTGATTAACCATATCATAGTCAAACCTGAAGGTATATTTCGTAGCTTCCATTTTATCTAGAATCTCTCTCACATGAGCGATTACTTTCTCTTCCTTATGTCTCAACTGCTCATCTTGTACGAATTTTAACGAAGCAATCATTTCAGCGAAAGTCGCATTCATAAACTGCATGGCCTTAAACTTCTCCCCTTTATCTAAGTTGTTTTGAGATATGGTCATACATGCATAAGCAATTGAGTTCAAAGCATTAAAAAAGGCTTTGTTTAGATCATCTTCCTTTAGATCATCGATACGCATCTCTTTTTCCACAAGCTCTAAATCTTCCACCGCTCTTTCTAAATGAGCAATTGATGAACTGTCTGTATACTGTTCTATCACTCGCATTTTCATCATGGCATCATCCAACTCTTGAATCGCACGATTATAATTTCCATTTACGATCAGATGCCGCGCATCAGAAAGATTCTTTACTGGCGCCATCGCTAGATCAATGGTGAGTTCATTATGCGCCAAATTCACTAAATGCAGTATACTAATGGATGCCACAATAAGTAAAATACTGGATACGGCTGTTGTTTTCTTTTCGGAAGACATGTTTTGAAATTTCTTAATAAATCGAACTGGAAAGCAAAGTACGCAATTATCCCCAAAATGCTTTCGTTCCATTCCAATTTCAAAGTGTTTGATTCTTATCTATTGAAATAGTCCATTAAAATGTAAAATAGAGCCAACCAGAGTCGCTACCGATTCCCTCGGCGACTATATTTTTTATTCTTGACTGATCTCTTATATTTGCGCTGGTTTAAATGAGAGGGCTTTATGCCCTTTTTTGATTTTTAAATTTGAGTTTAAAAAATTCTAGGAAAAGATATGAGTAATTTGATTTACGTGCCAATCGTATTGGCCTGTCTGGGACTTGTTTTCATGCTTATTAAAATGGCATGGGTAAAGAAACAAAGTGCCGGAAATGAGAAGATGCAAGAAATCTCAAAAAACATTAAAGAAGGTGCACTTGCCTTCTTGAGTGCTGAGTATAGACTGTTAGCCATCTTTGTAGTAGCTGCTTCTGCTGCGCTATTTGGTATTTCAACTATGGTTGAAACTACGAGTTGGATGATTGTTCCTGCATTCGTTGTTGGAGCGATATTTTCCGCAGCCGCAGGAAACATTGGAATGCGAATTGCTACCGAAGCCAACGCCAGAACCACTGAAGCTGCTAGAACTAGTTTACCAAATGCATTGAAAGTATCTTTCGGTGGCGGTACAGTAATGGGACTTGGTGTTGCAGGCTTAGCAGTTTTAGGACTTAGTTTATTCTTCTTGGTATTCACCAAGATGTTTATGGGCGCAGGCTCTTTCTACAACGACATGACCATGGTTTTGGAAGCCTTAGCTGGTTTCTCATTAGGTGCTGAATCTATTGCACTATTCGCTAGAGTAGGTGGTGGTATCTACACGAAAGCAGCCGATGTAGGCGCTGATTTAGTAGGTAAAGTAGAAGCAGGTATCCCAGAAGATGATCCAAGAAACCCTGCGACTATTGCTGACAACGTAGGTGATAACGTAGGTGATGTAGCGGGAATGGGAGCCGACCTTTTCGGTTCATACGTAGCGACTGTCCTTGCCTCTATGGTATTGGGTAACTATATCATCAAAGATATGGCTGACGCAGGTGTGGTGCTTGACACTTTTGGAGGTATGGGACCAATCCTATTGCCAATCATGATCGCAGGTGTGGGTATCATAGCTTCTATTATAGGTACATTCTTGATCAGCATCAAAGACAATTCTGCTAAAGAAGCAGAAGTACAAAAAGCATTAAACACAGGAAACATTGTTTCTATTTTATTGACTGCAGTTGCAGGTTGGTTCTTAATTGACTACATGCTTCCTGATACCATTATTGGAATGAAGTTCTTCGGTGAAGGCACTATGGACATTCCTAGCCGTCACGTATTCTATGCTACATTGGTAGGATTAGGTGTTGGCTATTTAATCTCAATGTTCACTGAATACTATACAGCGCTTGGCAAAAAGCCGGTCATGGACATCGTTCAGAATTCATCTACCGGAGCTGCAACCAACATCATTGCTGGTTTGGCTACAGGTATGATTTCTACCTTCTCTTCAGTGATTCTTTTCGCTATCGCGATTTGGGGATCTTATGAATTGGCTGGATTCTACGGAGTAGCAATCGCAGCTTCTGCGATGATGGCTACTACTGCGATGCAGCTGGCCATCGACGCCTTCGGCCCTATCGCGGATAACGCAGGCGGTGTAGCTGAAATGAGTGAACTTCCAGAAGAAGTAAGAGAAAGAACTGATATTTTAGATTCAGTAGGAAACACTACTGCTGCAGTAGGTAAAGGATTTGCGATTGCTTCTGCGGCCTTGACTGCATTAGCACTTTTCGCTGCTTACGTAACTTTCACAGGTATCGATGGTATCAACATTTTCAAAGCTGACGTATTGGCGGCCTTGTTTATTGGAGGTATGATTCCAGTTGTATTCTCTGCTTTGGCTATGAAATCTGTAGGTAAAGCTGCCATGGAAATGGTAATGGAAGTTAGACGTCAGTTCAAAGAAATACCTGGCATCCTAGAAGGAACAGGCAAACCTGACTATGCCAGATGTGTAGAGATCTCAACGCAAGCTGCATTGAAAGAAATGATGTTGCCTGGTGCTTTGACTATCATCACTCCGATCATCATCGGATTTGCAATGGGACCTGAAGCTTTGGGTGCATACATGGCCGGTGTAGCTGTATCTGGTGTAATGTGGGCCATTTTCCAAAACAACGCCGGTGGTGCATGGGACAACGCTAAGAAGTCATTCGAAGCAGGCGTTGAAATTAATGGTGAAATGACTTACAAAGGATCAGAAGCACATAAAGCGGCAGTAACTGGTGATACAGTAGGTGATCCATTCAAAGATACTTCAGGACCTTCTATGAACATCTTGATCAAATTGACTTGTTTAGTAGGACTTGTAATCGCTCCAATCTTAGGTGAAGTATACGGTACTGGCGGACATGCTAGCGCCCCACAGACCGAGCAAATGATGGGTTGTAAGCACGAAGGTGCTTGTACGGCTAAATGTCATTCCAAAATGGATAAGAAGGAATGCAAGCCTGGTTGCACTAAAGCTTGTTGTGCAGCAAAAGAAGCTAAGAAAGAAGTGAAAGTAATGCTATCTGGTGAAGAAGCCAGCACTACGGCAATAGTTGAAACTAAATCAGTAGTTGACGGCAAGGAAATTGTAAAAGTAGATACTTTGACAGGTACTAAAGCTGAAGTAGAAGCTCAACTGGAAGAATTGAAGTAACGAACTAGAAATCTTAAAAAAAATAGCGCAGGGTTTAAACCCTGCGCTATTTTTTTGCCCGATTACTTCTTAATCAAGATCCATAGCCCAGACAAGGCGATGACTACCAACGACAAAGCAGCCAGAGACATGATCGTATCTCGAAGACCTTTGCCAAGAAAGTCCAGAAAATGATACTTGTGTAAAAATAAAAAGCTTACTATCTCCGCTCTGTTCTTGTCCCGAACGATGGCTCCAGGAATCCCTGAACTAGGCTCTATAAAACAGGTTAAGTGATCTGGTGTATCAAAAGCAATCTGCACTACTGGCAATCGTTTATTGATAAAACCATAAGCCCTGGTGAATTTAGAAATTGCCACTGGTTCTTCAATTAATTCAAAACTTTGCCCTGCAATAGCCTCAGCCCTTTCTCTGGCATAGGCAAAATCTCCATTATCCAATAATTCCAATCCCTCAACGCTTGTATATATAGCCTCACTTCCGAATTGAGCTGGTTCAAATCTATAGTACAATTCATCTTGCAATTCTTTGAGTGAAATCTGTTTGAATGGTGCTACAACTTTTAGCATGGCGTCCAAAGGCTCGTTGACCAGATCGTCCAGATTCACCTTTAAAGGTGAAGGCCCATGTCCATTCAGGTTGTAAGGCTCAATTTTTTGCAAGGCATGATAAGCACCACTAAATGAAAACATCAGCAACACGATCGATACGGCTACCGCCAGTTTGCGGTGGCGTCTTCTGGGTTTCATACGCGCATTGGATTCAGACAGCCTTTTAGTCGTAAAAAAAATCACCAAACCCATCACCCCAGTGATAAATACCAAAGTAGAGAATAGCAACACCACTACACGCTTCAAGTTAGAATCATCTCCCAGAAAGTCCCAATTATGAAACATTGAAAAGACCCACAAGAAGCCTTTTCTCATATCATCGTTGAGTGTGCCGAGGCGTGCAGATCCCGTATGAACATACACCTCTATGCCGTCTTCTCGATCGAAAGCCACTTTATAAACGGGCAACAATCGGTTGATAATTTTGTATTGTGCGGTGTACTTTTCTACTATTTCAATCGAGGAAATAGCGGACGTGCTGTCTCCCAAAAAGTATTGAGCCAAATGACGCGCATAAACTTCATCACCATGTTCCAACTCTTCCCCATTATGCCAATCATAGTATTTCCATTCGTCATTCACCTGAATTTGGTAATAGGGCTTATTTGCAATTCTGGCAAAGCGAATATCTTGAATGTTGCCTTTCGGCAACGGCAAATCCTTGATCGATACCATAGCTAAGTCAGCTTCAAATGGCTGTTGCTTCAAAAACATTTGCGCCGGGCTCACTTTAAAAAAATGAGCCATCATGGGGTGCATCAAGCCACTGAAGCACCACATCATCACTGGCAGTAGACACAACACGCTGAGCCACCGGTGCCAGATATATAGTTGTTTCTTTTTCATATAGTTATGAATGAGGAAAACTGTCTGAAATTCAAACAACTGCCATTCCGACTATAGGAGGAATCTTAATGGATACACAACCGTAATAAGATCTCTCCTTACTGTCGAGATGACACAAAATTTCAAACAATTTTCATTGATACCTTATTTCTGAAATTTATAAGCCAGCCCCACGTTAAATGTCCTTGGATCTCCCGGGTTATAATTAGTACCCCAAGCAGATTTGGAGGAATTGGTAGCGTAGAGCTTGTCGGTAACATTCATGATGTTCAACCAAGCTTCAACCCCTTTGATTTCATAGCCCATTCTCAGGTGAAAAATATCAAACCCTTCATAAGTCGCTGTATTGGCTGCATCCATATAGTACTCGTCCACATGCTGCCACTCTACACCAATTCTGAAACCTTTGATAAAGCCAGGTCGATAAGTGATTTCTCCATTCGTAATCCAGGAGGGAGCTGTAGCCATTTCGTTGTCAGAAAAGTCAACACCAGATTCCACATAATCCTTGAATGTATGCTGGGCATTGGTACCACTGACTCGAATATGCAAGGATGGGATGGGTTGGTAGTTCAAACCATATTCCACCCCACGGTGCGATGTCTCGCCAGCATTTTCGTTGGCATAGTCTCCGCTTGGTTGACGCACATTGATAATCTCGTCTTGTCCATTGAGCTGATATACTGCCAGATCTAGAGACGCCTTGGTAAACAAGGCAAACCAACCGCCAATTTCATAGTTGGAGAATACTGCAGGCTCCAGAGTAGGAACCTGCACACCTCTGTACAGTTCACTTACTTGTGGAGGTACAAAACCCTGACTGTAGTTGGCATATATACCTGATCCAGCACCGAAATCATATGTCAGTCCTAACTTGGGCGTGAATGCATTGAAATGATTGGTTTCATCAGGTGCACCGGAAAATGCCGTAGACGGCAAGTGGTTGTTATATACATAAGTAAAGCGGTCGTATCGCACGGCTGCCGTCAACCTTAATCTATCTAATGGATTTATATCGAATTGCATATAGCCGGCGTAATTAATCAACTTTGTTTCGTAGTTAGTCAGCACAGAATCAGTTGGCGTAAAACGCTCATATACACCTTCATCACTTTTGTAAATACTGATGTAATTAGCCTCGTACGAACTCGGACTATAGTCCAAACTTGCTCCTCCGGTTATGGCCGCATTCATAAAGTTCAACAACTCCTTGTGCTGAAGAATTAATCCATAGCTATTAAAAGCATTATCATTTACCTCGGAGTGGGCCAGATTTGGATCTCCACCAGGGTTGCCCCAAGGCGAATAATCGTCCTTGATTCTATAAGACGGGTTCTGTTTCACAGAATTGTTTCTGTAGAAAAGTGTAGCCGAAGACTTAGCTCCTCTATCCCAATAATAATCCAAAGCACTTTTGAACCGTAGCGCATCTACCGCACGATCGGTAAAGGTCTGAAAGGACGAATATTCCTGATTATAGAAACTGGCACTATCCAAACTACCCGTCATGTCTGACCGATAATTGACATAAGTCAAGCTATTGGACCAAAAGGCTTTTTCGCTCAGTGGCATGGTGGCCTTTAGCGTCATAGCCAATTTTTCATAGTCACTATGCGCACGATAACCGTCTTTGCGGTCGGCATAGTTTACCGATGCCAAAACACCCACTTTTCCATAAGTGTCTGAAAAAATAAGGTCTCCTCTTTTGTACCCCAGATTATTAGCTTGCAGAGAGGCTTTCGCCAGCAAAGACGCCGTGGGATTCAAGGTGATAAAATTGACAGCTCCACCGATGGCCTCGCTCCCATAAAGCGAAGAGGCCGGGCCTCTGATTACTTCTATGTTTTTGAAAGCGCCCATATTCATCTCGATCAAGGCATTGTGATTGAACACGCCAGTGGTTCTCACAGGCACGCCATCTTCTAAATAAAGAAATAAACTCTTATAGCTCAAAGGTTGTCGAATAGACATGCTATGCTGCTCATTGCCTAGATCTACCATGTAGACACCAGGTGTTTTGTTGAGCAACTGATCCGTACTAGTCGCATGTGCTTCTTCTATTTGCTTGGCCGACAAGCTCGAAATAGCCACCGGTGTTTCGGATCTTTTTTGTACTTCTCTACTGGCCGAAACCACCACTTGATTGAGTTCAATGGATGACTGTTTAAGTTCTACGGCCCCAATGTTTGGCGTAGCTTTTAACGCTACAGATTCATAGCCCAAATAGGAGATCATCAACTGATCTTCTGCAGCTGCCTGTAGCTGAAATTTGCCCATCACATCTGTGACAGTACCTGTGGCACTTCCTTTTATGATTACGTTTACTCCTGGAATCGCTTCCTTAGTTTGTTGGTCTACAATAGTTCCAGATACGGTTTGTTGGGCACTAGCAGCCCAACTCATCATCATAAGTAAGAGCACAGCCATTGCGCTGAAATAATTTTTCATTGATTTAAAATTTTCTTCCACAGCCCATGCTGCAGAAATTTGAATAATAGATTTGAGTCCTGCTCATTTTAAGCGCGACCTGTAAATGGGAAAACCTCTGGTCATCCCAGATTTGAAATGAAAAATTAAGTGTGCTTGGGTGGTGGAGATGCCACTTCGCCCATTCGAGAATTGTAGCATTGAGTATAAGTCGACCATGCTTTTTGCAACCACAAGCTCTGGAGTGGGTCTAGTGAGGGAGTGGCCTCTTGCAGGGTATGCGTCAGCACTTCATGGCCAAATTTGGCGCGCTGAGTAGGCACTTCATCAGAAGACTCCTCTTCAGCGTATTGCGCCAACTGATCTTCTAAATAGCAAATGTCCTCACATCGCGTAAAGCCAGCATCCAGCTTATCTGAATTCTCATTAAGAATAGCATAGTCTTTATTTAAGGCATATTCCAAATAGGGAAAGTAAGGACGCATCCATACGAATGTATAGAGCAGCAAAAGCGATATGGCAACTAAACGATGCATGAGCTGCGAAGGTAAATAGATAAACCTTGCTTCTTCCTAGCAGAAAGGAAGTTTTTTATTCAAAGATTCACTGCTATTTCCTAGCTACCATACATTGTTTATACTTGAAGAACCATCCGAACTATACATTATGAAAACATGTATCCAATGCGGGACATCAACCAAAGAGAAGTTCTGCTCCAACTGTGGACAAAAACAGGATATAGCCAGACTTACCCTTAAGTCTTTCTTTAGTGATTTTTTTAGTCGCGTTTATGGACTTGACGGGGCTTTTCCCAGGACAGTGATTGGACTATTCAAAAAACCCGAAACAGTAGCACTTGAATATATAAAAGGCGTTCGCGGGAAGTATGTAGGCCCAGTCGGCTATTATTTTTTAATGTTCACTGTTCTCTTGATTATTATCAATGTTTTGGGCTTTGAAGTTGCAGATTACTTTCCCAAAACAGAAGAGATTTCAGATTCTATCATTGAAGAAACAGGCAATAAGCAGTCTGAAGCAGCCAAGGCATTAGGCAGAGAAATTAAAGAAAAGGTCTATAATAATATACAATATATATCCTTTCTTCTGGCTCCATTTTTAGGTTTATGGGGCAATGTTTGGTTTAGAAAATCTAAGTTTAATTTACTTGAAAGTAGCGTTTTTGCATTTTTTGTACTTGGACAAGCAATCATTTTTAATATGATTGGTTTTTTTGTGTTTGCAGCTACAGGATTCAAAAACCTTATCGTTGTGAACTTCATTGAAATGATCTACTGTACAACTGCCATCAGCCTGTTTTATACCAGCAAGATAAGCTTCAAGTCAATAATGAGAAGTTTAGCCGCTTTCATTTTGTCTTATCTATCCTTCATATTGTTTACAATAATTTCAATCACAATCATAGTCATAGTGCGATTCCTTATAGCCTAGAGTTTTAAATAATAATCTTTAAGTAGTTCATTGAACTTCTCCGAATGAGAACTTCCTTCCCTAATGTTTAATTCTTCTATTGGACAAGAAAATTTAAATTTAGAAACCTGAGAAAGTACTCTAAAAACAGACCCATTCGTTTGATTTCTAATAACCAATGCCTCAGCATAAAACAAACCCATTCTTTCCACTTGTTCTTTGAACTGCTGACTCTCCAATTCTGGATAGAGGATATAAGCCTTACCTGTTTCCGAAAGCAAAGATTTCAATGCGAATGCCAGGTTTTCCTTGTTGAATTTAGAAGTATCATGTTTAGCCAAGTTTTTCCTGCTGGTATCCGACTTTAAGCTATTCGTAAAAAAAGGTGGATTGGAAACAATCAAATCATATGGCCGCTCTGTGGTATTTAGCCATTCGAAAACATCTTTATTGATGACTGTAATACGATTCGCCCAATCAGACTCCTTTACATTCTGACCAGCTTGCTTTGCAGCACACTCATCCAACTCTATGGCATCGATTGGTGCGTCAATTCGCTGAGCAAGCATCAGTGCCAATAGACCTGTCCCCGTTCCAATATCCAATATTCGACTGGGTTTAGATGCTGATACCCATGCACCCAAAATACACGCTTCAGTACTCACCTTCATGGCACACTGATCCTGATGGATGGTGAATTGTTTGAATTGGAAATAGGTGTTAGCCATTAATTTTAAATCTCAACCTGCTCGACAAAAAAGAAGCTATATTGCCGAAATTTTTATTGAAAATCAAAACAAATATGTTGAAAACAATTCTAACCATTCTTATTGCTTTTGGGAGCATAAGCTTTGGATTTGCACAGGGCACAATTGCACCAGACCTAAAACAAACACAGTTGAAAATTACCATCCTTCCCCTAGGAGCATCATTAGAGCAAAAGCTGGGTAAAAAGCAATCGTTAAACCTAGCAGGTGGATTGCAACTGGGTGCTTATGCTTATAGTAGCAGCAATGGAAGTGGAACTGAATTCTATGCCGCACCATTCTTCACTGGGGAAATCCGTAACTACTACAATCGAAAATTTGTAAAAAAGGACCTAGAGCAAAACTCAGGCAACTATGTGGCCTTGGCTTTTGGATATAGCGGAAATAGACTCGGAGAGGCTGAAAATGTAATATTTGAAAACAGCTTTGAAAATTCTTTCTTCGTGGGACCAGTATGGGGATTTCAGAGAAATTATAAAACAGGTTTTCATCTCAACCTAAGTATTGGTCTTGGATATGTCGATGGAGAATATGTAGATGGTGCAGTTAAGATGATCAGCACCGGAGGTATCGGGTTTTTCCTAAGGTAAATTTTCTAACAGTTAAAGAACCATCATGTTTTCTACCTGATGGTTCTCTAATTAATCCCTTCAACTTTCATCATTGACCTGACCTCTAATCGCCACTCGCATTCCTCAATGTGAGTGGCTATGAACATAAGTTGGTTTGTTAGCACCTAAAAATTAACCACGTCTGTGGGGGGGAAATTAAGGTTGGGTGTCCTGTTTTTGAAACTGAAAATTTTAAACTCATGCTTAAATCAACATCCATTTGGATAGCTATAGTATTAGCTTCCGTACAAATCACTTTCGGTCAAGGTTCTATCACTACCGAACTCAAACCTACCCAAGTTAGGGCGCTCTTCCTTTGCCCTGGTATTTCCATAGAACAAAAACTTAGTGACAAGCATTCATTCAATCTGATTGCTGGAATTCAGCCAGGAGTATCAGAACATACTTTAGAGCCAGAGGATACACAGTATAAGTTTTATATAGCTCCATTTGTAAGTGGAGAGATTCGGAATTATTATGAGCGTAAGCAAGTTAAAAAGGAACTTGCGCCGAACTCTGGCAACTATTTCGCTTTGGCGGCAGGCTACTATATGAACAGAATCATCAACGACTCAGGAAAAGAGTATTACGATGAGAGCTATGAAAATTCATTTTTTGTTGGGCCTGTTTGGGGATTCCAAAGAAACTATTTGAATGGATTTCATTTAAATATCAGTGTTGGATTAGGGTATCAACAAGGCGAAAATCTAGATGGTAGAATAACTATGATCACAAACGGCGGGTTTGGATTCTATTTCTAGACCATGATACTTACAGACGCCAGAATCAAATCACTCGATTCCAAATATGTCAATTTAAGTTTATTCCCATTTTCAATGACAAGACATTCCCCTACTTGTAAGGACGCGGCTTCACAAGATACTCTTCCCGAATAGACATAAATCAATACGATTGCATCTTGTATTTCGCAAGCAATCTGTTCTCCGGCATTTCCTTTCAAATACTTTAGAGTTCCTGAAGCGCCAGAACGACACATCAAATTGAAATTGGTGGCTTGGCCTTGGCTGGAGGTTTGCCATTCGCCTTGAAAGGTATCCTGATCAAAAGGAAACAGTCGTTTGGTATGATGGCCTCTATGCCTCAAAGTATGCTCACCTTTCAGCAACATCAGCGTTCTTTGAATACCAGGCAATGGAGTGAAATCGCTGGCTTCAGCTTCTACCGTGGCCAAACTGATTCGGAATAAAAAGTCTCTTTTTTGAAAGTCGGATGCTGGCGGATAGATAAACAATTCCTGGCTGGTGCCTTTGGCCCAAGAGATTACTTTTGATGGGTCTGGTTTTAGGTGCTGGATTGTCATTTCAATTTATAAAATCGAAACCTCTCAGTATTATGGCCGCCAGGCTAATACCCCAAGCCAATATCAATCCATACCTGTGAAGTGATTGCTTTTGAATCTTGATTAGAATTACACATAGAACAATCAAAACCACATTAAATAAAGAAGAGCCTGTAAGATCATCTTGTAGAAGAAAATCTGTTCCAATTGCCCAAAGCTGAATCAGAATAAACAAGGAAAAAAATTGTCTTACAATCGAAAAGTATTGTTTTTGAGGCGCACCTGGATCATCCTGATCGATTACTCCAGGTGTAATTACACTTGAAGCGAAAAAAGCAACAATAGGACCAGACACGAGAAATAAAAACTCAAAATATCCCCAAGTGTCTTTCGAAGTGATTAAAACAGCAGACCAGGCCAAATTAAAATGAACAATGAGTAATATACCAATCCAATGCAAATGGATCAGTGATGCTTTCACTTTTGAATTAATATTTAGCACACTAGAAAATGAAGACAATATGTTGACCAGACCGAAACTAATAATGGTCACAAACATCAAAGCGACGATTAAAGTATGTGATAAATTCATGTTTTAAGTAATTGCCCTATGTAATCTCACTATGATTCTTTTTTTTAAATCTAGTATAGTTCATCAAATCTATCCTTTTTTATTTCATAACTATTGACCAATTGAGAAAAGCATACGATACTTGGAACTGTCTCATATGATTTCACAAACTCAAACCCCACCTGCTCTAGCAAACGAACTGGCGCAGGATTACCAGCGAATGGCTCACATCTTAGTTTTTGTAATTGAAAAAGCTCGAAATACTTTGGGATGGATTGTTTGACCAACTCCAGCCCATGACCGAACTTTCGATTCGCCTTATCCCAAATGTGTAAATGCATAAAGGCCTCACGGCCAAAAGTGATGTGGTTGATATTAGAGTGGCCAATGGCCTTTCCATTCACTTCCCAAATCACATAGTACAACTGTTTATCTTCAAAGGGTTTGTGCAGCTCCGCTTGAATAGCTCCTATCCACTCCTCCCGAGCCGGCAACTTACTCTTGTCTGCACCCATGCCTTTGAGATAGGCCGCATCAGCCTTCGAGAAGTAATCTACTACTCGCTCAGCATCTGTTGGGATCATATCTCTGGTGGTACATTTCATGTTAGATCGAGTTACTTTTTAAGTTCTTCCAAAATATTAGCTTCTATCCTAAGCTTTTGAGGTGGGTATTTTTTCATTAAAAAATCTATGAATCGGAGTAAGGAATTATTCTTTTCAAGAGATTTCAAACTTCGTAATTCGAAATTACGATCATAAAATTCAACTTTCAAAATAAACCGTTTAACCAAAATCAACGAAAAAGCCCTTTCTCCGGCTAAAAAAACAAACCCTAATCCAAGTAATAGTGCTCCAGTTCCTCTTACACCACGACCATTAAGTTCTGATAGATCTACAGAATTTCCCATGCCATTCAAAGCCCAATAAAGTCCATATGTCACCAATGCAATAGAGCACAAACCAAAAATTGAAGTGAGAATAGGATATTTTGTCAGCATTCCTTTATAAACATAAATTTTAGAAACTTGCGTCAAATCAATTTTTCTAAACCCATAATTCCCTCCAAACAGGTGTAGCTCTTGTTTGGTAAATCCGAAATTATCTCCTTCGAATAGATACTTCATCAGATTTAAAAATCATTAATCCCATTCTCAAAAGCCTGATCAGGAGGAAGATTAGAACCTGAAGCAGCTTCTACGGCTAGCTCGTCGCAACGTTCGTTTTCGGGAATGCCGGCATGGCCTTTCACCCATTTGAAGGTGACTTTATTGCGCTTGTAGGGTGGAATAAAGCGCTCCCACAAGTCTTTGTTTTTCTTGTCTTTAAATCCTTTTTTCACCCAGCCCCACAGCCAGCCTTTTTCTACAGCGTCTACCACGTATTTCGAATCAGAATAGATCAGCACTTCGGCATTCACTACTTTCAGCGCTTCAAGGCCTTTGATCACCGCCAGGAGTTCCATGCGGTTGTTGGTAGTTTTACGGAACCCCTCGGACAGTTCTTTCCTGTGGCCTTTGGCTAATAGGACGGTTCCATATCCTCCTGGACCCGGATTGCCTCTGGATGAACCGTCGGTATATATGATGATGCTAGGTTGAGCCATGGGAAAGAGTTGAAAGTCTAAAGTAAAAAGTTATAAGTCTTAAGTAGAAAGTTAAAAGATTAAAGGCTTTATCCAAAGCTCAACCGTTGACCACAGAATCTAAAAAGCTATTCCGTTCTTGAATAGTTTGATCGAAATCGCCAACAGAATAATGCCGAAAACTTTACGGATTATATTGAAGCCGGCATGTCCAATTTTCTTTTCCAGCCAACTGGAGGACTTGAGCACGGCATAGATCAAGAGCAAGTTGATCAAAATACCCATTAATATGTTGGTCAAATCAAATTCCGCACGGAGCGATATCAGCGACGTCATCGTACCCGGTCCAGCAATCAAAGGAAAGGCGATCGGCACAATAGAAGACGAGCTAGACTCTTCTTCGTCCGATTTGAAAAGTTCAATGCCCAAAACCATTTCCATACCAATCATAAACATGATCAATGCCCCTGCGATCGCGAAAGAACCTACATCGATACCTAAAAGACCTAAAATTTTATCTCCTAAAAAGAGGAAGATGACCATGATCACACCAGCCACAAACGTGGCTCTGAAACTATGGATTACTCCAGCCTTCTTTCGAAGGTTGATAATGATAGGGATGCTCCCTAGGATGTCAATCACCGAAAACAAAATCAGTGAAACAGACAAAATTTGAGTGAATTCGAGTTGCATGAATTAGTTGTTTAAAATGTATTGGATGCCTTCTTTGTATCCATCTAGGCCTAGTCCGATATAATGCGCCACACATACAGGCGTCAGGTAACTGTGATGTCTGAATTTTTCGCGTTCCATGATGTTGGAAATATGAACTTCAACCACCGGAGTAGACACACCCTTTACCGCATCGGCCAAAGCAACAGAGGTATGGGTGTAGCCTCCGGCATTTAGAATAATGCCATCATAGTCAAATCCCACTTCATGGATTTTGTCGATCATTACTCCTTCGTGATTGGTTTGCAGGTATTCCAGCTCTACATCTGTAAATTTCACCTTGAGGTGTTCAAAGTAATCTTCAAAAGTTTCATGACCGTAAATTTCGGGTTCGCGCCTGCCTAGCAGGTTCAGATTTGGTCCGTTGAGAATGAGTATTTTCATGATCTAAATATAAAGGGCGCAAAAGTAAGCTACAACTATCGATAGATGACAAACCCGTTGCACAGTTTTCTAAAATAGTTCATTTTTACTTTGCTTAACAATACTGCGGTCATATCGTAAGGCAATGGAGATATCTCCTCAGCAGCACGCAGAATTAACTGGCCAAGGCATAACCGACAGAAGATCTCTCCGGCTACGCCTACGAGATGACAAACAACGAAAAAAATGTCCTGGAAATTCTACATCAGTCAATTCAAATCCTATCTACAGCTAGAACGCTCACTAGCTCCCAATTCTGTAGAGGCTTATGTACAGGATATCGTGAAGTTAGAGCAATTCCTTATTCTGAAAGAAAACGACCATGGCCCCCTAAAGGTCAAAGATTCAGATATCAGAGACCTATTAGAATACATTCATGGACTCGGCATGTCAGCCTATTCACAGGCTCGAATCGTATCAGGTATCAAATCATTCTTTAAGTACCTAGTGTTCGAAGGAGACTTAGACAAAGACCCTTCTGAACTGATTGAAGCACCCAAACTGGGACGCAAACTGCCCGACACACTCAATGTGCAAGAAATTGATGCCTTGTTCGATGCCATAGACCTCAGCACGCCAGAAGGTCCTCGAAACAAAGCCATGCTCGAAACACTGTACAGTTCGGGATTGCGGGTATCTGAGTTGGTCAATCTGCAGCTGAATTGTGTACTGGAAGACATTGGATTTTTGAGAGTGATTGGTAAAGGAAACAAAGAACGCTTGGTTCCGATTGGTCGGGAAGCACTGAAACACCTCAAGATTTATGTAGAGCAAATTCGCTGTCACCTCGACATCAAAAAAGGCCACGAGCATATCGTATTTCTCAATCGAAGAGGGGCACAATTGACCAGGGTGATGATTTTCACTATCATTAAAAATCTGGCGATTAAAATAGGTTTGAATAAAAAAATAAGCCCTCACACCTTCAGACACTCCTTTGCTACCCACCTGATCGAAGGTGGAGCTGACCTTAGAGCAGTACAAGAAATGCTAGGACATGAGTCTATCACCACCACAGAGATTTACACACACTTGGATCGGGATTATCTAAAACAGATCGTGAGAGACTATCACCCGAGGAGTTAACAAGGAAGGTTACCCTTCCTTATTAACTTCCTCATCCCCTCTTCCAACTAGCTGAATCGAAAGGTCCATGATCGACTCATCTTCTATTTCCACTAAAATCCCTTCGTCCATGAACTCATCCTGTTGAACTATCAGTTTATAGATAGCATGTGAATTTACCCTCAATTCAAAATTTCCTTGTTCATCCGTGTATACCTGAGTGGCTCGATGCGCGCCTTTGACAACCATAGTAACCACAGCGTCCTTCAATGCATTTCCCATAGCATCTTTCACCTGGCCAGAAAGAAGCGTAGGTCCTGTTGAATTTTGCTCAACCAGCACGAATTCTTTTCGATCTTCATCCGACATATGCTCAGAGATGTAATCTGCATCTATCCACAAAAGTTTCTTTTCTTCTTCGGTAAGTGCGTCCGGCAAAAATCCGGTTATCATAAATTCAGCTCTACGGTTTTTCTGATGTTCTGACTCTGGACATCTTATACCGTTGCTACAATTGTTTACCAAATGTGACTCTCCATATCCCTGCCCCAAGATTCTTGCATGGTCCACTCCATGGGCAGCCACATAATCTGCAGAAGATTTAGCCCGCTTATCTGACAAATCAAAATTGTATTGATCTCCACCTCTACTATCGGTATGCGTGCTTAGTTCAACGATAATTGAAGGATTTTCCATTAAAGTTTCAGTGAATTTATCTAGCTCTACAGCCGCATCAGGTCTAATATCCCACTTAGCCAAATCAAAATGAATATCATTCAATCCAATAGGCTTACCTATAATGATTTTCTCCAAGTCTCGATCAAAAATGATTTCACCGTTGTGTTGATCTCCTATCTCTAACTTATCTGTTTCGGAGAAATATCTATATTTCTTAAACATAAAAGAATAAGTACTGTTAGGGTGACCAAGGAAAGAATAAGCTCCGTCTGCCTCCGTTACGATTCCAAATTTTTCACCAGTCGTTTCGTTGGTTACAATAACTCTGGCTTGTGCCAAAGAGTCTCCTCTTACCTCATCAGTTATTGTTCCTCTCACCACCAAACGGTCTTTCATAATTCTCAACACGAGTGTATCTCCTTCTGGCCATTGCTGAGGACTGAAACGACTCATGTCCTTTGAATAGTCTAATTTCCCAGCCAGAACAGTAAATCGATGATCCATGTCATATTCAAAATGGAATGAACCGTTTTGAGGCGTAATAGATTGTTCGATTGTATCCCCTACAGCGGATACAACCTGAACCGTTGCATTTTCTATAGGATTGCCCGTAACCAAATCCACCACTTGCCCAGGGATATACCTGTGTTGAGAATAACGGAAAGCATAAATATCATCTAAGCCTTTACCACCTGGTCGATTGGAAGAAATGTACCCATATTGATCCGATCCTTTTGACTGAACACAAATACCAAAGTCATCACTAGCCGTATTCATTGGATAACCCAAATTTTGAGGTTTAGCATGCTCATTTTTTAGATCAACTTCAAATAAATCTAAACCTCCGAGTCCCATATGCCCATTGGAAGCAAAATACAAAATATCATCTTCTGAAATGAAAGGGAACATTTCTGATCCTTCGGTATTGATTTTGTCTCCTAAATTTTCAGGTTCTCCCCATACTCCATTTCTCCAATGACACATATAAAGGTCCGTTTCACCTAGGCCTCCCTCTCTATTAGAAGCAAAATAGAGCCGTTTCCCATCTCTACTTACCGTTGGGTGACCTGAAGAGATATTGGCATCATTGAACCAAAGCTCCACAGGGGTAGACCATTTGCCGTTCTCCTCAATCTCTGAATAGAAAAGCTTCAGGTTTACTTCTCCACTTTTGCTTTCATTTACTTTCGAGCCTTGTACACGTAGTTTTTTGTTGCTTACCCTTACCTCGCCTTTTTCATAACTATTTCGAGTAAATATCACTTTGGTGTCGTTCTCATAAAATGCTACTGGCCCTTCGTGATAACTCGTTTTTAGCCTTCTATTAAACTCATTGACCTCGTTGTTGGAGTCGACTGAGAACAGGTTTAAAAAGTAGGTGTCATCCCAATCATACTTAGCTTTCAGAAACTGAGTCATGTTCGCCGTTCTTCGCGAGGAGACCATGATCAAGCCATCTTGATAAAAAGTAGGACTAAAATCGTAGCCCTCAGAATTGAAAGGTGCATTCCATACTTCAAAACGAATTGAGTCTCTATAGAAAGTAAGCTGCCTTTCCAGACCATCCAATCTCAACTTTATTCTCTTGTCCTCAGGATTATTAGCCTCAAACTTCTCGAACCAAGTTTTAGCTTCTACATACTTCCCCTGGTAAATCAATGCTTCTGCGTAATTGATATAATGCCTATCTTCAACTATTAATTCGGGCCTATCGATAACCTCGGAATACCACCTTTGGGCACTATCCATTTCTTGAATTTGATAATAGCCATCTGCTATTTCGACTTTGAGTGTATCATCAGTTGGCAATTGTTCGAAGGCCTTTTTGTAAACCTCAATTCCCTTTCGGTAAGCTAGGTCATCAAAGTATTTGTCCGCTCGCTCCTTAGTTCTACGATAGTTGTTTAGCTTAAAATTACTTGGCTTGGATGCGGCATCATCCTGCGCCGATGCCGTAGCCACAAAAAGTAAAACTGATAAAAAAAGGTATACGATAATGAATATGATTTTTTTATACATGCTCATGATAGGGTGGTTTAAAAATATCTTGGCGTAACAATTTTATCGCTCTTCAGATTGAAGACATAATTGATCATGATTTCGTGAGAACCACTATTTACTCTGCTCAAGTCTGTAGTGGTTAGAAAATCGTAAGAATAGCCTAGTTGAAATTGAGGTGTAATCTGCAGTTGGAACAGGGCATCGAAACTATCCAAAGACCTATAAGACAATCCCAGCCATACGATGTCTTTGATCAAAAAATTTGCATTTATATCGATCTCAAACGGAGCACCTTGCACCCATTTGAAAAGTATATTTGGTTTTAATTTCAAGTTAGGATTAAGATCAAATACATATCCTCCACTCACGAAATAGTGTCTGACCAATTTAGCATCAGGATCCGCAGCTCCCTCTCCGCCATCATACAATGCATTGCTGAACAACTGAGGAACTGAAAATCCAAGATAAAACCTGTCTGAATGCCACATGATACCTGCACCCGCATTTGGTGACAAGTCATTAATTCCTTGATTGGCCAGGTTAGGATCATTGTAAATATTCTCTGAATAGTCTACCCTATACTGATTAAAACTGGCTTGCAAGCCAAATGAAAGCTTGCTATAGTCTGAAAGTTGAATACGATAGGCATAACTAAAGTAGGCACCAAATTGATCAGTAATACCAATTTTATCTCTTACCAAAACAGCACCTAAAGCTATAGACCTGTATTTGATTGGGCTATGAATGGAAAAAGTCTGTGTACTGGGTGCTCCATCAAACCCAACCCATTGCTCACGAGCTAAAAGACTGGTACTAATCCCCTCATGAATACCTGCATAAGCAGGGTTAATAGCCAATTGATTGAACATATATTGTGTAAACATGACTTGTTGCTGCGCATGGGTATGTCCTGCTAAGCACAAAAGGCTAGTTACGATTAGAAGTAATTTTATTCTTTTCATGTTCAGAGTGTTTGGTTCTGTACAATCCATTCCATTACCTGAATGAATTAATACTCAATATTATTTGATCTAAACACCTCATATGATAGGACTCGTTGAGTGTGATGGTTTTCTCGTTGAATAGAATGCATCTGGCCAGGGAGATCAACCTGATGATTACAATTATACTAAACAAAAAAACCTATCTCATATCTCAGAGACGGGTCTTCATAACCTAAAACAAAACTGTTTCCTTAATCTATTCTACCCTTACGAAGCCTTTGATTAGATCGTCTCCGTTTCCTAAGTCAACAAGGTAGAAGTAAGTCCCTACGGGTAACCTTCCGGTAGAACCAAGTATTCCTGTTCCACTGCCACTTCCAAAAAATGCATTGCCTCTATTGTCATAGCCTTTTGTATCCCAAACCTTATTTCCCCATCTATTGAAAATTTGAACTGAATTATTTGGGAAATCCTCTATATTTTCAATTTGAAGCCTGTCGTATGGCGCTGGACTGTTTCGAGAAACTACAGTATTTAATACAGTTGCCGGTGATTCACATAGATCCGCATCCAACTCATTGGGTATTCCATCCCTATCACAGTCGCCATTTATTTCATCAGTTGTGGCAATTCCATCACCGTCATCGTCTTCGTCCAAATAGTTAGCAATTCCATCACCATCTGTGTCATCGTTTGCAGGATTTCCATCTTGATCTAAGTCCTCATCTATAGATTCTACCCCATCTCCATCATCATCCGTGTCCAGATAATCTGGAATGTTGTCTCCATCTGTATCATCATTGGTTGGATCGTCATCTGAATCTACGTCCTCATCTTTGGTATCAATCCCGTCACCATCGTCATCTTCATCTAGGTAGTCTGGAATGTCGTCGCCATCCGAATCATCGTCAGTTGGATCTCCGTTTCCATCCAAATCCTCATCTATATCAGGAATATTGTCTCCATCTGAATCATTGGCCAGTATAATCAGTTCAAGAGCGGTAATATCCATCGTTTGATTTCCAGCAGCATCTGTACTGGTTACTATTACCTCATTACTACCATCTACATTTGGATCAAATATTCCAGTAGTTGGCGTTTGGTTAGTATTTAATGTCCAGTTTCCTGAAGCATCTGCCGTCACTTCAAATGTGGCTCCACCAACTTCTATAGTTACAGTACTTCCTGCTTCGGCCGTTCCTTCTAAAGTAGGAGTTTTATCACTGGTAATTTGACTAACAACTGAAGGTATTTCCGGTGGTGTTACATCATAATCTACCGTCTTAGTTGCTTCTGTCGCTGGGTTGCCCGCTACGTCTGATACATTCGCAGTGATGTCATTGTCACCTTCGGTTAAGGCTTGTACATCGGCTGCTGGGATATCTAGTGTCCAGGCGTTGCCTGTTACTGTCGCATCATAATCTTCGCCATTCAGGCTCACTGTGATCGTTTGACCATCTTCTACGCCTGTGGTTGTTCCGCTTACAGTAACATCGGTGTTGTCTTCGATCGCGTTGATGATGTCATCACCGGCTACTGTAGCGATGGTGATCGTTGGCGCAATGATGTCATAATCTACCGTCTTAGTTGCTTCGGTCGCTGGGTTGCCTGCTACGTCTGATACATTCGCAGTGATGTCGTTGTCGCCTTCGGTCAAGGCTTGTACATCTGCTGCTGGGATGTCTAGTGTCCAAGTGTTGCCTGTAACTGTCGCATCGTAGTCTTCGCCGTTCAATGAGACGGTGATCGTTTGACCGTCTTCTACGCCTATCGTTGTGCCGCTTACCGTTACGTCGGTGTTGTCTTCAATCGCGTTGATGATGTCGTCATCTGCTACCGTACTAATGATAATAGTAGGAGCAGTGGTATCGTAGTTTATCGTGCTGATTACTTCAATAGCAGGATTTCCTACCGCGTCAGAAACATTTGCTGAAATATCATGATCTCCCTCGCCCAAAGCTTGTACATCTACTGCTGGTATATCCAATGACCAGACATTGCCGATCACAGTAGCCATATAGTTTAAGCCATTTAGCGTAATCGTAATCATTTGTCCGTCTTCTACGCCTGTAGTTGTTCCGCTTACCGTTACGTCTGTGTTGTCTTCAATCGCGTTGATGATGTCGTCGCCGGCAATTGTATCAATAACAATTACTGGGGCAGTCGTGTCATAAACAGTGGTCGCTGTTGCCGCGGCCGTGTTGTTGTTGCCCGCCGCGTCTTGCGCTACATTAGCCGCTACATCTACAGTGATGTCGCCTGCTCCACTTGGCGTAATCTCTACGGTGTACGTGCCATCGCCATTGTCGGTGAAGTCGGTCGCACTGCCGTTGCCTACGGTCACATCACCCACTACAAAACCGGTGACGATTTCTCCAAAGTCGATCGTTACATCATATGGCGTCGTGCTGTTTACTGCTGCTGGCTCTCCACTGGTACTTGGGCTTGGGGCAGTCGTGTCATATACTGTCGTCGCTGTTGTCGCCGCTGTGTTGTTGTTGCCCGCCGCGTCTTGGGCTACGTTAGCCGCTACATCTACAGTGATGTCGCCTGCTCCACTTGGGGTGATCTCTACAGTGTACGTGCCATCGCCATTGTCGGTGAAGTCGGTCGCACTGCCGTTGCCTACGGTCACATCACCCACTACAAAACCGGTGACGATTTCTCCAAAGTCGATCGTTACATCATATGGCGTCGTGCTGTTTACTGCTGCTGGCTCTCCACTGGTACTTGCGCTCGGGGCAGTCGTGTCATAAACAGTGGTCGCTGTTGCCGCGGCCGTGTTGTTGTTGCCCGCCGCGTCTTGCGCTACATTAGCCGCTACATCTACAGTGATGTCGCCTGCTCCACTTGGCGTAATCTCTACGGTGTACGTGCCATCGCCATTGTCGGTGAAGTCGGTCGCACTGCCGTTGCCTACGGTCACATCACCCACTACAAAACCGGTGACGATTTCTCCAAAGTCGATCGTTACATCATATGGCGTCGTGCTGTTTACTGCTGCTGGCTCTCCACTGGTACTTGGGCTTGGGGCAGTCGTGTCATATACTGTCGTCGCTGTTGTCGCCGCTGTGTTGTTGTTGCCCGCCGCGTCTTGGGCTACGTTAGCCGCTACATCTACAGTGATGTCGCCTGCTCCACTTGGGGTGATCTCTACAGTGTACGTGCCATCGCCATTGTCGGTGAAGTCGGTCGCACTGCCGTTGCCTACGGTCACATCACCCACTACAAAACCGGTGACGATTTCTCCAAAGTCGATCGTTACATCATATGGCGTCGTGCTGTTTACTGCTGCTGGCTCTCCACTGGTACTTGCGCTCGGGGCAGTCGTGTCATAAACAGTGGTCGCTGTTGCCGCGGCCGTGTTGTTGTTGCCCGCCGCGTCTTGCGCTACATTAGCCGCTACATCTACAGTGATGTCGCCTGCTCCACTTGGCGTAATCTCTACGGTGTACGTGCCATCGCCATTGTCGGTGAAGTCGGTCGCACTGCCGTTGCCTACGGTCACATCACCCACTACAAAACCGGTGACGATTTCTCCAAAGTCGATCGTTACATCATATGGCGTCGTGCTGTTTACTGCTGCTGGCTCTCCACTGGTACTTGGGCTTGGGGCAGTCGTGTCATATACTGTCGTCGCTGTTGTCGCCGCTGTGTTGTTGTTGCCCGCCGCGTCTTGGGCTACGTTAGCCGCTACATCTACAGTGATGTCGCCTGCTCCACTTGGGGTGATCTCTACAGTGTACGTGCCATCGCCATTGTCGGTGAAGTCGGTCGCACTGCCGTTGCCTACGGTCACATCACCCACTACAAAACCGGTGACGATTTCTCCAAAGTCGATCGTTACATCATATGGCGTCGTGCTGTTTACTGCTGCTGGCTCTCCACTGGTACTTGCGCTCGGGGCAGTCGTGTCATAAACAGTGGTCGCTGTTGCCGCGGCCGTGTTGTTGTTGCCCGCCGCGTCTTGCGCTACATTAGCCGCTACATCTACAGTGATGTCGCCTGCTCCACTTGGCGTAATCTCTACGGTGTACGTGCCATCGCCATTGTCGGTGAAGTCGGTCGCACTGCCGTTGCCTACGGTCACATCGCCCACTACAAAACCGGTGACGATTTCTCCAAAGTCGATCGTTACATCATATGGCGTCGTGCTGTTTACTGCTGCTGGCTCTCCACTGGTACTTGCGCTCGGGGCAGTCGTGTCATAAACAGTGGTCGCTGTTGCCGCGGCCGTGTTGTTGTTGCCCGCCGCGTCTTGCGCTACATTAGCCGCTACATCTACAGTGATGTCGCCTGCTCCACTTGGCGTAATCTCTACGGTGTACGTGCCATCGCCATTGTCGGTGAAGTCGGTCGCACTGCCGTTGCCTACGGTCACATCACCCACTACAAAACCGGTGACGATTTCTCCAAAGTCGATCGTTACATCATATGGCGTCGTGCTGTTTACTGCTGCTGGCTCTCCACTGGTACTTGGGCTTGGGGCAGTCGTGTCATATACTGTCGTCGCTGTTGTCGCCGCTGTGTTGTTGTTGCCCGCCGCGTCTTGGGCTACGTTAGCCGCTACATCTACAGTGATGTCGCCTGCTCCACTTGGGGTGATCTCTACGGTGTACGTGCCATCGCCATTGTCGGTGAAGTCGGTCGCACTGCCGTTGCCTACGGTCACATCACCCACTACAAAACCGGTGACGATTTCTCCAAAGTCGATCGTTACATCATATGGCGTCGTGCTGTTTACTGCTGCTGGCTCTCCACTGGTACTTGGGCTCGGGGCAGTCGTGTCATAAACCGTAGTCGCTGTTGCCGCGGCCGTGTTGTTGTTGCCCGCCGCGTCTTGCGCTACATTAGCCGCTACATCTACAGTGATGTCGCCTGCTCCACTTGGGGTGATCTCTACAGTGTACGTGCCATCGCCATTGTCGGTGAAGTCGGTCGCACTGCCGTTGCCTACGGTCACATCACCCACTACAAAACCGGTGACGATTTCTCCAAAGTCGATCGTTACATCATATGGCGTCGTGCTGTTTACTGCTGCTGGCTCTCCACTGGTACTTGCGCTCGGGGCAGTCGTGTCATAAACAGTGGTCGCTGTTGTCGCCGCTGTGTTGTTGTTGCCCGCCGCGTCTTGGGCTACGTTAGCCGCTACATCTACAGTGATGTCGCCTGCTCCACTTGGGGTGATCTCTACGGTGTACGTGCCATCGCCATTGTCGGTGAAGTCGGTCGCACTGCCGTTGCCTACGGTCACATCACCCACTACAAAACCGGTGACGATTTCTCCAAAGTCGATCGTTACATCATATGGCGTCGTGCTGTTTACTGCTGCTGGCTCTCCACTGGTACTTGGGCTCGGGGCAGTCGTGTCATAAACCGTAGTCGCTGTTGCCGCGGCCGTGTTGTTGTTGCCCGCCGCGTCTTGCGCTACATTAGCCGCTACATCTACAGTGATGTCGCCTGCTCCACTTGGCGTAATCTCTACAGTGTACGTGCCATCGCCATTGTCGGTGAAGTCGGTCGCACTGCCGTTGCCTACGGTCACATCACCCACTACAAAACCGGTGACGATTTCTCCAAAGTCGATCGTTACATCATATGGCGTCGTGCTGTTTACTGCTGCTGGCTCTCCACTGGTACTTGGGCTTGGGGCAGTCGTGTCATAAACAGTGGTCGCTGTTGCCGCGGCCGTGTTGTTGTTGCCCGCCGCGTCTTGCGCTACATTAGCCGCTACATCTACAGTGATGTCGCCTGCTCCACTTGGCGTAATCTCTACAGTGTACGTGCCATCGCCATTGTCGGTGAAGTCGGTCGCACTGCCGTTGCCTACGGTCACATCACCCACTACAAAACCGGTGACGATTTCTCCAAAGTCGATCGTTACATCATATGGCGTCGTGCTGTTTACTGTTGCTGGCTCTCCACTGGTACTTGCGCTCGGGGCAGTCGTGTCATAAACAGTGGTCGCTGTTGCCGCGGCCGTGTTGTTGTTGCCCGCCGCGTCTTGCGCTACATTAGCCGCTACATCTACAGTGATGTCGCCTGCTCCACTTGGCGTAATCTCTACAGTGTACGTGCCATCGCCATTGTCGGTGAAGTCGGTCGCACTGCCGTTGCCTACGGTCACATCACCCACTACAAAACCGGTGACGATTTCTCCAAAGTCGATCGTTACATCATATGGCGTCGTGCTGTTTACTGCTGCTGGCTCTCCACTGGTACTTGGGCTCGGGGCAGTCGTGTCATAAACCGTAGTCGCTGTTGCCGCGGCCGTGTTGTTGTTGCCCGCCGCGTCTTGCGCTACATTAGCCGCTACATCTACAGTGATGTCGCCTGCTCCACTTGGGGTGATCTCTACAGTGTACGTGCCATCGCCATTGTCGGTGAAGTCGGTCGCACTGCCGTTGCCTACGGTCACATCACCCACTACAAAACCGGTGACGATTTCTCCAAAGTCGATCGTTACATCATATGGCGTCGTGCTGTTTACTGCTGCTGGCTCTCCACTGGTACTTGCGCTCGGGGCAGTCGTGTCATAAACAGTGGTCGCTGTTGCCGCGGCCGTGTTGTTGTTGCCCGCCGCGTCTTGCGCTACATTAGCCGCTACATCTACAGTGATGTCGCCTGCTCCACTTGGCGTAATCTCTACGGTGTACGTGCCATCGCCATTGTCGGTGAAGTCGGTCGCACTGCCGTTGCCTACGGTCACATCACCCACTACAAAACCGGTGACGATTTCTCCAAAGTCGATCGTTACATCATATGGCGTCGTGCTGTTTACTGCTGCTGGCTCTCCACTGGTACTTGCGCTCGGGGCAGTCGTGTCATAAACAGTGGTCGCTGTTGCCGCGGCCGTGTTGTTGTTGCCCGCCGCGTCTTGCGCTACATTAGCCGCTACATCTACAGTGATGTCGCCTGCTCCACTTGGCGTAATCTCTACGGTGTACGTGCCATCGCCATTGTCGGTGAAGTCGGTCGCACTGCCGTTGCCTACGGTCACATCACCCACTACAAAACCGGTGACGATTTCTCCAAAGTCGATCGTTACATCATATGGCGTCGTGCTGTTTACTGCTGCTGGCTCTCCACTGGTACTTGGGCTTGGGGCAGTCGTGTCATAAACAGTGGTCGCTGTTGCCGCGGCCGTGTTGTTGTTGCCCGCCGCGTCTTGCGCTACGTTAGCCGCTACATCTACAGTGATGTCGCCTGCTCCACTTGGCGTAATCTCTACAGTGTACGTGCCATCGCCATTGTCGGTGAAGTCGGTCGCACTGCCGTTGCCTACGGTCACATCACCCACTACAAAACCGGTGACGATTTCTCCAAAGTCGATCGTTACATCATATGGCGTCGTGCTGTTTACTGCTGCTGGCTCTCCACTGGTACTTGCGCTCGGGGCAGTCGTGTCATAAACAGTGGTCGCTGTTGCCGCGGCCGTGTTGTTGTTGCCCGCCGCGTCTTGCGCTACATTAGCCGCTACATCTACAGTGATGTCGCCTGCTCCACTTGGCGTAATCTCTACGGTGTACGTGCCATCGCCATTGTCGGTGAAGTCGGTCGCACTGCCGTTGCCTACGGTCACATCACCCACTACAAAACCGGTGACGATTTCTCCAAAGTCGATCGTTACATCATATGGCGTCGTGCTGTTTACTGCTGCTGGCTCTCCACTGGTACTTGGGCTTGGGGCAGTCGTGTCATATACTGTCGTCGCTGTTGTCGCCGCTGTGTTGTTGTTGCCCGCCGCGTCTTGGGCTACGTTAGCCGCTACATCTACAGTGATGTCGCCTGCTCCACTTGGGGTGATCTCTACAGTGTACGTGCCATCGCCATTGTCGGTGAAGTCGGTCGCACTGCCGTTGCCTACGGTCACATCACCCACTACAAAACCGGTGACGATTTCTCCAAAGTCGATCGTTACATCATATGGCGTCGTGCTGTTTACTGCTGCTGGCTCTCCACTGGTACTTGGGCTCGGGGCAGTCGTGTCATAAACCGTAGTCGCTGTTGCCGCGGCCGTGTTGTTGTTGCCCGCCGCGTCTTGCGCTACATTAGCCGCTACATCTACAGTGATGTCGCCTGCTCCACTTGGGGTGATCTCTACAGTGTACGTGCCATCGCCATTGTCGGTGAAGTCGGTCGCACTGCCGTTGCCTACGGTCACATCACCCACTACAAAACCGGTGACGATTTCTCCAAAGTCGATCGTTACATCATATGGCGTCGTGCTGTTTACTGCTGCTGGCTCTCCACTGGTACTTGGGCTCGGGGCAGTCGTGTCATAAACCGTAGTCGCTGTTGCCGCGGCCGTGTTGTTGTTGCCCGCCGCGTCTTGCGCTACATTAGCCGCTACATCTACAGTGATGTCGCCTGCTCCACTTGGCGTAATCTCTACAGTGTACGTGCCATCGCCATTGTCGGTGAAGTCGGTCGCACTGCCGTTGCCTACGGTCACATCACCCACTACAAAACCGGTGACGATTTCTCCAAAGTCGATCGTTACATCATATGGCGTCGTGCTGTTTACTGCTGCTGGCTCTCCACTGGTACTTGGGCTCGGGGCAGTCGTGTCATAAACCGTAGTCGCTGTTGCCGCGGCCGTGTTGTTGTTGCCCGCCGCGTCTTGCGCTACATTAGCCGCTACATCTACAGTGATGTCGCCTGCTCCACTTGGCGTAATCTCTACAGTGTACGTGCCATCGCCATTGTCGGTGAAGTCGGTCGCACTGCCGTTGCCTACGGTCACATCACCCACTACAAAACCGGTGACGATTTCTCCAAAGTCGATCGTTACATCATATGGCGTCGTGCTGTTTACTGCTGCTGGCTCTCCACTGGTACTTGGGCTTGGGGCCACAAAATCTTCTGTTATTACTTGTTGCGCCGTCGTTGAACACCCATTGTCTGGATCGGATATTGTTACTGTATATGTACCTCCTGAACTAACGGTAGCTGTTGCTGTTGCCGCCCCAGAGTCTATAGTACCATCAGCAGTAGTCCATGCATACGTCAAATTAATAGTTCCCGAATTGTCAGTTGCACTAGCCGTTAGGTCTGCGGTAGTGACTGTAGTTGACAATACTGTTGAAGTTGGTGTGATACTCGCTCCGCTTGGCGCAGATACATCTTCACTGATTACTTGATTAGTGCTGGTAGTACAGCTATTGTCTGGGTCAGTAATGGTGACCGTATAAGTACCCGCTGCACTAATCGTGGCAGTAGCTGTGGCAGCTCCTGAATCGATTGTACCGTCAGCCGTCGTCCAGGCATAAGTCAAATTACTGGTACCTGAGTTGTCAGTTGCACTTGCTGCCAATGTCGCTGTAGTTGTTGTACAGGTTAACGTCGTCGCACTTGGTGTGATACCTGCACCACTTGGAGCACTAGAATTTGCCAAATTAATTGGCCCTACTATGATATTAGATTCACAACTCGTAGTGGGATTAGTAATGCTTAAATTTGTATACGCTCCATTATTTAGTCCGGCAATGGAAATACCAGACGCAGTTGCTGTTATAGACTGGGTGGACTGTGGTGTGCCATTAAATGAAAAATCAACATCATAGGTTCCAGAGGTAACACCTGTTAATACAATCGTTCCATTTGGAGCAGCGCAATTGGTAGGTTGTGTATGCGTTCCCTCTGCTATAGTTGCTTTAACAGGATCCGTTAATACCACATCCACATCCTCAACAGAAGTATTGCTACTTACTGTGATAGTAATGTCGTTATATGTGCCAGCAGAGAGATTGCTAACGGTTGCATTTCCTGACCCGTCTACTACTACTCCACTAAAACTAGCAGTACCCACTCCATCGTGATAATCTAACGAATAGGTACCAGCTGCTACATTATTAAATGTCAAAGCAATAGACCCATCAGTACCTCCGCAGGTAGATGGGTTTGAAGGAGTACTTCCCGTGATAGACGGTATAGGTACTACAGGATCGGAAAGAACAACATCTATGTCAGCGATCGAAGTACAGTTATTATAAGTAATTGTGATATCGTTATAAGTGCCTTCAGATAATCCAGAGATTGTTGCCGATCCTGAAGCTATTGACACACCAGTGAAAGTCTGTGCACTAGGCACCTCATCTTGATAATTCAAAGTATAGGAACCATCAGGAACACCTGTAACAACCAGTTCAATTTGACCATCAGTTCCTCCGGCAGTGGTTGGATCTGAAGAAGATGTAAGTGAAATGGTTGGTTTTGTAGGGTCGGTCAAAACCACATCTGGAAATTCGGCGCTCACGCAACCAGCATAAGTAAGACTAAGGTTATTATAAGTACCAGCCACTGTAGATATTGTTGCAGCATTGGATGCAATCGCCACATTGGTGAATTGCCCTCCGTCATAATCTATGTTGTAATTGCCATCTACTGCTACTCCTGTAAATGTTAAGTTAATGCTTCCATTACCTCCACATGTAGTGGGGTTTACTCGACTTGCAGCAATGGTATGCGTTGCTGGGTCGTTGAGTACCACATCTGGGTTTTCGTCTGTGGTACATCCTGTGGTAATATCTGTGATATTCAAATCAACATAACTACCTGCTGGAGCAGAAACTGACGCGACGTTCGAAGCTACAGCCACTGACGCAAAGCTTCCACCATTGTAATTAATCGTATAAGTTCCATCAGTTATGTCTGTAAATGAAAAGTTGATCGTTCCATTTCCTCCACAACTCGCAGGGCTAGCGCTTCCAGTAATTGCAATGGTTGGGTTCGGAACTGCTAGCGTAAATGGCCCAATAGAGTTCGACTTACAAAGCGTGCCTGTATTGGTAATGCTGATACTTGAGTAGACGCCTGCCGATAATCCGGTAAAACCAGCAATACCCCCCGCTCCATCACTACTAACAGCTGTAGATCCTGGTACTCCATCTAAAACATAATTGAGCGTATAATTAGTGCTGAGTTCGGTACTTGTAAAGGTGATACTTCCGTCAGAACCGCCACAGGTAGAGGGTCCGGTTTCAACTCCCACTGCAAGCGTAGCAGCACCTGCGTTGACCAGACTTACAGGTCCAACAATTACGTTATCACAAATCAACGTAACAGCGGTTCCGCTGATTGTAATATTTGAATAATCTCCTGGCGCTAGTCCTGTCATAGCGTAATTTCCACTTCCATTTGCTGTGATAATGGCAGAAGGCACTGCCTCTCCATCTAGAGTATAATCGAGTGTATAATTTTCAGAAGCAGTCAGACCAGAGAGGGTTATTACTCCATCAGGTGAAGGGCAATTTGTCGGTTGGGTTGTGATTATATGCGTAAGATTAATTTCTTCTGGAGACACATTGATGGTTCCAACGGTTTCCTCGCAGACGGTTCCAATACGAGAAGCTACTAAACTAATGGAGGTGACGGAGGAAGCGATGGGGAATGTAGTAAATGAAAGTCCTGAACCATCTCCTAAGGTAGCAGCGGCCACCCCGTTACCAGACTGATCAACTAACTCGTAGACGATCAAATTTTCAGTATAAGACACAGAAAAATCTATTGTTTCACCAGCACATATCGTGGTAGCCGATGTAGCAGCAAATGACATACCTACATCAGGCGATTGACAATCAATAATTACTGCATTCGAAGGATTGCTTTCACAGAGACCCCCACTTTCGTTGGTCACTGTTACCGTCGCAGACCCTCCAGCAAAGAGCTTATTAAAAGGGCTTGACAAGCCAGTGATGGTCCATGGATCTAAAGAGTTCAGACTCGGCGGAACATTATAAGTAGCTCCATCAATCTCTACATTGTCGATATACAGCTGAATTACCAAATTATCTGTTCCACTAACCAGAGTTGTCCCGCTAACCTCGTCATCACCTTCCGCAATTGGAGAATCAAGTGTTAGTTTATTCGTTGGGTCTGGAGTTTTTGTATTAACAAATACCTCAGTAGCAAAATCACTTATTAAATCGCCAGATGCCTGAGCCGTGGCGGTGATATACGAAGTTGTAGGAATATTACTAGTAGTTACCGTCCATGCACCATTTGAGGCGATAGTTGTAGTACTCCCCACGAAAGTCTCAGTACCACCACTAACTGATCTTGAATAAACGGTAATCGTCGAGCCATTCGGTTCGGATGAAAAACCACTGACAGATGTAATATTTGATCCACCATCTACACAATAATCTCCATCTATAGTGGGCTTTGCAGACTGAACTGGTACTGTCACAACTGTAGCACTCACTTCACTAGCACACTCTCCAGACTCTGCTGCTACCACTCTAATTACTTCTCCTGCAATCAATCCGGATACAGCAAACGACCAAGTGCCTGAAAAGGTAGCTGTAGATTGTGACACATCATCCAAGTACCAAGTAACAGTAGCACTTGTTCCGCATGTACCACTTATCGTTGTATCATCTGTTGTTGGGGTAGCATCAATTGTTGGGACATCCGATGCTGTAGCACTAACACAATAATACAGGGGTTCGGAAGGGCACCCTGCTCCAACTGTCTGCGTGATTTCAAAAACTCCTGTGGTGGGGAATCCACATGACGACCCTCCACTTCCGCAATTAGAATTTGTATTACATTTCCAATTCCATCCACCATCTGGGTTGACTGTTACAGTGCCGGAAACCCCTCCACTACTGCCTGAAGCGGCATCCATGCGCTCCACGCCATTGTGTTTAATTTGGATAGTGGCGCCTGGTGTGGCACTTCCTGCTGGTGCACAAAGACCTCTTGCACTTAAATCAAATGTTGTATTAATCACTTTATCTGCGCAGGTCGCCCCTACCGTGGATGTATTACAAGTAGAATAGGACGTAGATTTCTCATTGGATGCCGCAGTTGCAGCCGCTGTAGGGCCTACTTTGGCTGTGGCAGTAAACACCTCTCCTGCCACTGCCGCAGATATACCAGAAACTGTCCAAACTCCACCAGAAGCGAGCGTAGTGCCTTGAGAAGTTCCATCTCTAAAAAGTTCTATAGTAGCACCATCTACTTCCGTAGTGGTACCTGATACCGAAGTGGCATCTACAGCAATGGGGCCTGTTATACCTGGACATGTTGCTCGGGGATGAATTTGAGTTCCTCCACTGATGTCATCTCCTGAAGTGGGTGGAAAAACATCAATCAAATCCTGAAACAAATCATCTGTTACACCCGAGTCATCATCGATACCTCCCAAATCCGCCATTTTGAATCCTGTTGATTCTTTGGGTGCAATGGTGGTGCCTCCCACCATTCTAACAGGTGTGGAGCTACTAAAAGGTAAATCCGCGTAAGGCACATAAAAATCGTAGAAATAATCTGTTCCACAAATGGTAGAGCCTGCTATGGATTTTTGAGCGAAATCTTCATACGGACGATCGACAGTTCCATCGCCAATTTCGGTACTTGCAAGCGTATTGTTGTTGATGTCGTAAATACTCACACCGAAATTCGTTCTTAAAGTTATTTCGTACTCAAAACCAGGATTTCCGGATACATAATCAAGATCAGATCCTGAACCAAACAATTGGTCGGTATCAACGAGAATGGTATAACCTTTAGAATTTTCTGCTGTTCCACCTAAACGAAAACGAAACATGAGATTTGTTCCATCAGAATAGGTATAGATGGTTTCGTCTTCATCAGAGCGAACTAAATCTACAAATCCACAGCTCGGACCTGCTGAATTGTCGCTAGATGGCTCACCCGCTCCAACGACCGGTAGTGGCACAAAAGGAATTTCACTCTCGGTCTCATCGTCGGTCATGAATCCTTGGTCAGTTTTTGAAACGTAACCGTCCAAATTGGGGTCAAGAACGGATTTCCCAGCATTGGCAGGTTTGTAAATAAGTCCTTTGGTTTGAGCGAAGGAATTGAAACTTAGGCCAAATACAAGGATTGTGATGATAAGTATTATACTGTGTTTCTCTTTCATAACAGGTTAAACTGAGGTTAATATCTTACAACCCCGAATTTAGACTCTGTGAGTCCTGTATTTAAAGAGACTCGTTGAAACAGGAAAATTTCTCGGTGAGTGAATCTGATGACTAGATTGCTCCTTTATTTTTTCAAAATTCAGCTGTAGGCAATCAAATTAGCTGTCCTTAATATGTAAAAGGGTTGAAGTGACCTGATCACAAGCTTGTTTTGTTTCTTCTACAATCGCGTCCTTTTTCGCTCCTCCATCGAGTAGCGATTGATGTGCATTCTTCAGTACATTTTCCATTGATGTAATCCCCAATACCTCATTACTCGTTTTGATCGACTCACATGTCTGGTACAATAAATCTTCATCCGAATCTTTCATTGCTTGCAAAAAATTGGAAGAAAAGTTTAGGTAGGTGTCAAGGTAGTGTTCGGCTAACTCCCTGACAAAATCTTGATCATTATCAGCCAATTCTAATAATTTTTTACCTATTGGATTATCCGATGCAACGGCAACTTTTTTAACCACCTTACCTCTATACATCAATATTTTTTTGTAAAGCTCTTCGGGGTTAAATGGTTTGGTAATATAATCTGACATACCCAGTTCCTTGACCTTCTTTCGCACATTTAATAAGGCAGAGGCGGTTAATGCTACAATTGGTAGGTTCAGCGCATAATTGGTGCTTTGAGCGCGTATTAATCGAGTAGCCTCATAACCGTCCATTTCAGGCATTTGCAAATCCATCAAAACCAAATCGTAAAGCTCTGATCTAGATCTTTCAACCGCTAATTTACCGTTTTCAACAAACTCCATCTTGATACCCCACTTGATCAAAAACTTCTCCAATACAATCTGATTAGCTTTGTTGTCTTCTGCAATTAGAATTTTAATATTTAGTTCCGACAAATCTTTAAACTCAACTTGCATTGGCCTTGAGTCTGCTAATTCACTTTCTGCTGCCTTGGGCAATTTCAGATCAAAATAAAATATGGATCCTAAGCCTAATTCACTGTCAAGGTAAATCTCGCTTTCCATTAGATGCAATAGCTTTTTTGTAATGGCCAGTCCTAGCCCAGTTCCACCAAATTTGCGAGTCGTATCATCACTTGCCTGTTCGAAGTTTTCAAAAATTATCTCTTGATTCGATTTTTCAATACCAATACCGGAATCATGAACCTCAAAATGTATTTGTGATTCTAATTCACTATTCTCAACCGATTTCACCACTAATTTGATAAAGCCTTCTTCAGTAAATTTTATAGCATTGCTCAAAAGGTTGTTGAGCACTTGGGAGATTCGAACAGGATCACCAATAAAATTCTCCGGTAATTGCTCGTCATACGTGAGCACTACTCCCAACCCTTTTTCTTTGATACTAGGGGAGAGTGACTGGAGCAAATTATTTAAATTGTTCTTCAAGTTAAATTCGACTTGCTCAAGGTCCATTTTACCTGATTCTATTTTATTATAGTCTAAAATGTCATTGATGAGAGAGAGTAAATTTTCACCTGAAAACTTTAGAAGATTAAGGTGTTCAAGATGTTTGGGGTCCAGATCCTCCATCAGGAGTAAATTAGACACACCAAGAATGGCGTTGAGTGGCGTGCGAATTTCATGACTCATTGTAGAGAGAAATGCTTCCTTAGCCTTTGCAGACTCAATGGCTTCCAGCTTCGATTCTTCAGCAAGATTCATAGCATGCTGAATTTTTTCGTCATACTTTTTTCTACGGGTGATGTCTCTTGTTGATGATTGAATGGAAACTATTTCCTTACTTTCATTTAAAATAGGTTTGGAGTAAAATTCAACCCAAAGATACGATCCATCTTTTTTTCTCAGCTTAGACTCAATTCCTGCATGACTTACCCCACGCAAAACGGCTTCATTAACTTCAGATCTTATTTTTTCGACTAAATCCGGGTGAATAAGATCATAGGGACTAAATTCCAATCAGCTCATTTGGTTCATAACCCAGTAGATTTTTTACGGCAGATGAAAGAAAGGAGAAATTACCATTGGGTTCGTGTAGACAGATCATATCTTTCGAGTGTTCAAATAATAGTCTATACATTTCTTCCCTTTCGAGCAATTGCTCTCTAGTTTCTACCAGCTCCTGAATATTTCTTGCTACACCAAATGTCCGAACGCCAATTTTGTCCTGAAATTCAATTTCAACGGTCTGGCCTACCCAAACAGGACCATTGGGGCTTTTCATTCTAAATTCCAGATACGAAGATTTTATCTCCTTTTTGAGAACATTTATATAATTTTTTGACACCCTTTGAGCGTCTACAGGATCTACAAGATCTGAAAAATGCATTTTCAATAATTGCTCCTCTGGAAATCCAGATTCACGAACTAACGCAGGGTTTACATAGATGAAATACCCTTCAGTATTCAACTCATAAACCATGTCTCCTATTCGCTCAATTCTTTCTCGAAATTTTTTTTCCGCGTAAATTTTTTCCCTTTTGCTTTCTTCTAGCTGTCTATTCGTCCTTCTCAACTCTAACAAAGCAGTGACTTGACGCGATAACGCCCAAAGCGCTTCGCGTTGCGCCTCATTAAGCTTTTTGGGCTCGTGATCTATCACACATAAGGTACCCAACGAATAGCCACCAGAGGATACCAAAGGTGCTCCAGCATAAAATCTGACATGGGGATCACCAGTAGCCAATGGGTTATCATGAAATCGTTCGTCTTTGAAAGCGTCCGGCACTTCCAAAATGTCCTCAGGCGTGTGAATCGCATGTGCGCAGTATGCCAAGTCTCTTGGAGTTTCAGACACATCCAATCCATGACGTGACTTGAACCATTGGCGATCTTTGTCTATCAGACTGACCAAAGAGATTGGTGACTCACAAATAAATGCAGCAATTTTGGTAATATCATCAAAGCTTTGCTCCA